>CAJOIL010000031.1 GCA_905234525.1 uncultured Lachnospiraceae bacterium
TTACCGCCGGCACAAGACCTTATCTCGGAATTATTATTAATTTCCCTTATAACCATAAGGTTCTTCTCGTGCTCTGCATCATCTTCTGATAAATCAAAGAGAACCATTGCATCAACGCCGGAATCGTTATATTCATTGGCAAGTTCAACGGCATCAATGGGGTCTTCCAGCCCTTCGGGGCTTTTAACAGCCATACCGTCCTTAATATATATTGTAACCATTACTTCTTTTTGCTTCATAATTAGTATCCTTCCTGACTTTATTAGTACCATTCCTAACTGCTTTGCAGGATTAGTATTATGAGTACTTCCTTATTGCGATACATCTATGAGAACTCTCCGGAGACGTTTTAGTCAGAAGAGAGTTACTCATAGTGTATCGCAGCTATTATATTTATTAAATATAAAATAAATATATTGAAAAAGTTACGAAAACTACAGGCTTCCCTTCGTCGAAAGCACATCGCTAATCCTCGGATCGTTGATGGTCGCCCTATCCAATGCCTTCGCAAATGCCTTAAAAATAGCCTCAATAACGTGATGAGTATTTCCGCTCCTCAGGATTTGAATATGCAAATTCATACCACATGAGTAACTGATCGCATAGAAGAATTCCTGAACCATTTCCGTATCAAGATAACCAACCTTATCAACATCGAATTCAAGGTCACCGACATAATATGGTCTGCCGCTTAAGTCTAATGATACAAGAACTAAGCTCTCATCCATAGGCAATATGCAGCTTCCGTACCTTGTAATGCCCGTTTTATCGCCCAGAGCCTTCTTAATAGCCTCTCCAAGTACTATTCCTATATCTTCTACCGTATGGTGGCTATCAACGATTAAATCGCCGTCACATTTAACCTTTAAGTCGAATAAACCGTGCTTAGCGAAGCTTTCAAGCATGTGATCCAAGAATCCAATGCCGGTATTAACCTGTGCTTCACCATTTCCGTCAATATCCAACGTCAATTCAATGTTGGTTTCCTTCGTTTTTCTATTAACCGTCGTTGTTCTACTCATATTATTACTCCTTATATAGTTTTTATCTATTATTTAGTTCACTACTATATATTTATACTGATGTTCTTCGCTAAGAATATGTAAGTGATTGATATTTAGTATAATGTGAATAGTAGGACAGAAAACGTGCCAGATTCGCCATCCGGGCTCAAGCTGTCACTATTTTCGACATCCATGTCGAAAATTTTCCTGACTGAATCAATCACTAACATATTCTAGAGCTTGAACAAATGTATAAATATATAGTAGCAAACTAAATAATCAATAACATCTATTCAAATCTTACGCTAATCGAATTCGCATGCGCCGTCAAACCTTCACACTCCGCAAAATCAATTATATTATCCTTCGCTTCACTAAGTGCCTCCTTAGAATACGATATAATCGACGACTTCTTAATAAAATCATCTACACTAAGCGCCGAGAAGAACTTAGCCGTACCATTAGTAGGCAATACATGATTCGGGCCTGCATGATAATCACCAAGCGGCTCCGAAGAATATTCACCAAGGAATATTGCTCCCGCATTCTTGATATGTGTCATTGTCTCAAACGGATTAGCCGTTACAAGCTCTAAATGCTCCGATGCAATCTCATTAACGGCATCAATAGCTGTATCCATGTCGCTTGCAACCAAGATATATCCATAGTTCTCAAGCGATTTCGATATTATATCACGACGTGATAACGTCTCTAAAAAGCCATCAATCTCGCGCGATACTTCTGACGCCAGCTTAGAGGACGTCGTAATAAGAATTGCTGAGGCCAATTCATCATGCTCAGCCTGTGACAATAGGTCTGCAGCCACATAACGAGCATTTGCCGTCTCATCTGCAAGCACAAGAATCTCACTCGGACCTGCAATGGAATCAATGCTTACATAGCCAAATACAGCCTTTTTAGCAAGTGCTACGTATATATTGCCGGGTCCTACTATCTTATCAACCTTAGTGACGCTGTCCGTGCCAAATGCAAGTGCCGCAACAGCCTGTGCTCCACCCACCTTATATATTACATCAGCGCCGGCCTCATTAGCGGCAACAAGCGTATTATCGCATATCCTGCCATCCTTATCAGGCGGAGTTGCCATGTATATCGTGTTAACTCCCGCAACCTTAGCGGGTATAACATTCATAAGCACACTAGACGGATATACGGCCTTGCCACCCGGTACATATACGCCGACCTTATCAAGCGCAGTAACCTTTTGTCCGAGTATTATGCCGTCCGAAGAATCTATCCAGCTGTTTTGCATTTGTTTTTCGTGAAATGTGCGAATATTCGTAATACTGCTTCTTATAGCGTTAAGAAGCTTAGGGTCAACATTGTCATACGCTTTATCAATTTCAGCCTTGGTAACTACAATATTGTCGGAATTAATATCGGCATTATCGAATTTACGCGTATATTCAAATAAAGCTTCATCGCCTTTTTCTCTAATGTTATTAATAATCTCATTAACATCCTTTTCATAGGACATATAATTAATGGGACTTCTCTTAAGCAGATTATTAAGTAAATCCTTTGTATTGTCTTTCGTTAAATCTTGTATTCTCATGCTGTTATCCTCATAAAGCAATTAAACAATTAATCCTCTAATGCACCCTTTAATCTTGATACAATATCTGTAATTCTATCATATTCCATTCGATAGCTTACCTCATTAACTACAACCCGCGCCGATAAATCACACACCTCTTCAAGTACAGTAAGCCCATTTTCTCTAAGTGTTGTACCCGTCTCAACAATATCACATATAACATCGGATAATTCTAAGATGGGCGCAAGCTCAATGGAACCGTTAAGCTTAATAATATCAACGGTTTGACTCTTTCGATTATAGAAATAATCCTTGGCTATCTTAGGGTATTTCGTTGCAACTCTTATTATCTCCTTACCGTTAAGCAGTTCTTTGGCTGATGCCGGGCCGCAAATACACATTTTACATTTACCGAAGCCTAAATCAAGAACCTCGAATATATTGCGATTCTCTTCAAGTATTGTATCCAAGCCGACAACACCGATATCTGCCGCGCCGTATTCTACATATGTCGGAACATCGGGCACCTTAGCAAGGAAGAATTTAAGACGTGCTTCTTCGTTAACAAATATAAGCTTTCTTGTCTTAGGGTTCTCCATTTCGGTGCATGTTATTCCTATTTTTTCAAATAATTTCATCGTCTTTTTAGCAAGACGTCCTTTGCCAAGTGCAATTGTAAGATAATTATCACTCATTATTATTCTCCATGTATTACTTAAGTTCAATTACAGTTACATTATCCTCATCATATAATGCTTTAATATCGCTGACAGCATCATTGTCTGCAATCAATTCGCAAACCTTACCGTCTTGTCTTATTTCGTTTGCTTTTTTAATGGCTTCATTCAATTTATCCGGGCTGTATATAACAACCGTCTTATCGGCCTTAGCATTAAGCTCTATACCTTGCTTGTATAATGCCATTTGCATCTCTTCAACAAATATACCAAAGCCGATAGCCGGCTTATCTTGTCCGAAATTAGATAAAAGGTTGTCGTATCTACCGCCTTTGGCAATAGGTTCGCCTATCTTAGAGGCATAGCCCGCAAATGTAATTCCCGTATAATAATCAAATTCGCTGACGCTTCCCGGCTCAAATGATATATAATCAGATACACCGTAGCTTTCAAGCACCTTAGCTAAATCATCAAGATATTTAAGCGGCTCTAGTATAGCATCATACTTAGAAGCATACCCGATAAGTTCATTCCATTTATCGGAACCGGGCTTATACATCTTATTACATAATACGAATAGCTTAATCAGTTCATCGGATACACCCTTATCTCTTAAGTGTTTCTCTAAGTCAAATATGTTACGATTATTGATATATCCTGTAATAACGTCTGTCTCTTCCGCATTAAACTCTCCAAGCGCAATCAGCTCCTTAATAATATTGGCGTGACCTATGCTTATAACAAAATCATCTATATTACAAGCCTTTAATGAATTAATTACAATGGCAATAATCTCCGCATCCGCGCCGATGGACTTTTCGCCCATTAATTCACAGCCAAACTGACACATCTCGGTAAGTCTGCCCCTGTAACGCTTATTATTGGCAAACACATTTCCCTCATAGAACAAACGAACGGTGCGCTCAGTTGTAAAATACTTAGAAGCAGCTCTTGCTATTGAAGGCGTAAAATCGGGACGAAGCACAAGCGTATTACCGCCGTTATCAAAGAACTTATATAAATCCTTGGGGCGCTTAAGCGTAATGTCCTTATAATAAACGCTTAAAAATTCAAAGGTCGGCGTCTTGATGTTGTCGTAGCCATATGACTTAGCAAGACCTTTAAGCCTGCTGATTATTACATCCCTTGTCTCTATCTCTTCGTTGTAAATGTCTCTGACACCCTCAGGTGTATGCAGCATTGAATAATCCATATAATTCTCCTTAATCATTAAGTGTCTTTACGTATATCTAAACGACATCTCACTTAATCAGACAATTCAACTGATTGTATCATATCTAAGTACGGCACCAATACGTTGCCCTTGCGATTGAAAAAATGTGTATCAACTAGCTCATCAAAGCTTATGCTCTTGCGTCCGCCCGTCATGGCTCTGTCATAATACGTCTTAATCTCATCAAACGATAAGTAATAATAGCACTCACGCTTCACATAATATATTATTATGAATGCAATTCCCTCTTGCCGAATAAAATCCTGCATAAATTCAACTTGATGCTCGTGAATGTTATGTATTGGAAAGGAATCAGTCTTACATTCCTTCGCATCAAAGCACACCGGGATACCCTGTACGGCGCCAATATAATCAACGGTGCTCTTCTTCTCAAAATATGCAAGTGTTATTTGCTTATTATCCGGATTAATATTAATCGGCGTAATAGGTGTCGGAATCTTTTGGATAAGCGCTAAATTATTCTGCTTATATATGTCATTGGTCTTATTAATCATTTCCTCTAGGAATGAGCCTCTAAGACCTCTGGAGTTCCATGTTGCCATATTCTTCCTCAATAATTCTGTTAATTATGCTTGGAATCGGTGCAATTATCTTAATATCCCGATAAAATGTCTCATATGAATGAAGCATTTGCGATTTAACACCGTATTTCGCCTTGTAAGCCGTATTAACATCCTCCAAGCCGTATTTAACATCTCCTATAATCGGATGTCCTATATGAGCCATATGCGCGCGAATCTGATGTGTCTTACCTGTTACAAGGTGTATTCTGAGTAAACTCGTCTTATCACTATGTGCAATCGGCGTAAGCTCAGTCTTAATATAGTCATCATTCGTATTATCATCGCTGACAATAGCTTTATTGGTATCGTGCTCCTTTGTCAAAGAGCCTTCAAGTACAAAAGCCTCATCAACAACGCCTGTGACAATACATATATAGTATTTATCGATTGTTCTGTCCTTAAGAGCCTTAGATAATGACTGTTGTCCCTTAAGCGTCTTAGCCGCAAGGAGTACGCCTGTTGTATTAAAGTCCAGTCTGTTACTAACAGATGGCTTGAAAATACGAAATTCATCAAGGCTGTAGGACCTCTCATTAATAAGATATGCGATTATTAATTCATTAATACTTATGTCGCTGTCCTTACTCTTCTGTGACAGTATTCCTGCCGGTTTATTTACGGCAATTATATCATCATCTTCATATATGACATCAATTTGCCGGTTAAGACTCTTATAATACTCATACAGTCTCTTACTGTCATTAAGCCCTCTCATACTGTTAAATGTGTCATCCGAAAAGTAGGTCTTAATCACATCACCCGCTGTAATTATTGTATTGCCGGTGTCTTTTTTGTCGTTAAGCGTAATATTCTTTTTGCGAAGCATTTTATAGATAAAGCCGCTGTTTGCATTCTTAAAATACTTCTTAAGAAACTTATCAAGTCTTTGATTGGCGTGTCTTTCATCGATATGTATTTCTTGCATATATCACACCTAATTAAGCTTAATATCCGTAAAATCATTAATATAATAATCAGCCGTGGATTTCAACAAATCCTCTCCGTATATATCAACACTACGCCAATCAAGCACTACACAGCTTCGCATCCCCGCTTTATTCACCGATTCAATAACGGGATATATATCATCAAACACAAGGCACTTAGACGGCTCAACATCAATTTCTGAAGCTATATTAAGATAAAACTCGGGACTATCCTTAGCGGTTTCACCGATATTCTTGGATGAATAAATATGCTCCATGCAATCATATATACCGTTTCTTTTAAGTGATTTTTTAATCAAGTCATGAGAATTACTTGTTGCAATAACAAGCTTTATGCCTTTTTTTGTAAGATAATCCGTAAATTCCTTGGCGCCGGGCTTAGCCATAACATTATTATCATACTCTTCTCTGGCCATATTATGCCAGATTTCAATTAATTCATCAGGAGTCTCGGATAAATTGTATTTGTCATGACTATACTCGGCAACCTGATGAAAGCTCATTCCGTCAATTTCCTTCTGAAAATTCTCATCATAACCAAGACCGCGCTCAGCCATGAATACTTTGTCGATAACAAGCCATACATTATTAGAATCAAGTAATGTACCGTCTACATCAAATATTACAGCTTCAATATCATTTAACATAACTAGCCTTTCAAAGAAAAAGAGTGTGTTGCCACACTCCCCTTCGATTATTCTTTGTTGAAAAATACATCAGGGACATTAACCCCGCCTTTGTCATCGGCCTTATCGCTTGGCTTTGTGTTGTCTGTATTGACTTTAGCTTCAGCGGGCGCACTGTTAGCCGATGGATTGGCGTTGGCTTCGCTTTTTATATTAGTCGTATTATCGGCCGGTTCAATTGGCACTTCTTCAGTATTAGATACATCAATTCCCTCTGCAGCGGCATAAAGTGCCGCAATATTAGGTGCCAATTCACTTCTGTTAGACATAATAATGTCATAGAAGCCTTGCATTTGATTCAAGTAATTATCTGCCTTAGACTTTGTTGTCTCCATAACGGAGGATACAATTTCCTGAATAATCTTAAGCTGATCGTCTGTATAAGACATGGCATTTGCCTTGACCTGATTAGCTTCCTTTGTGGCATTATTAAGTATTGTTTCAGCCTCTTGAGATGCCACGAATACTAACTCATTTGCTTTGGCATACGCCTGATTAATAATCTGATGCTGTGCAACCAAATCAGCCGACTCTATCTCAGCATTCTTAATAATCTTGTCAGCTTTATTCCTTGCATCAGACAATATATGCTCCTGATTATTGATAATACGCTGATACTGCTTAATCTCATCAGGCACATTTAATCTCAAATCATCAATAATTGCATCAATTTCATCCCTTTTTACAACGATGCTGTCGGATTTGAGCATTGCTTGCGGACAACTATCAACGTAATCCTGTAATTCAGCAATTAAATCTTCGATTTTACTAGACATATGTGTTTCTCCTTTGAAAAAATATATTTAATTATACACGTTCTTGATAATAGGCTCAATCTCTTTAGGCACTAACTTCGATAAATCACCGCCTAATTTTGCGTGCTGCCTCACAACCGTTGAGCTGAGATATGAATATTCGGCTCTTGTGCAAAGCAGTACAGACTCAACATCTACGCCTTGCGTCTTAAATATATCAAGCAATGATGATTCATACTCAAAATCAACCAGATTACGAACGCCCCTTACTATAACATCAACATTCTCACGCTTAACATAATCGGTTGTTAAGCCATCGTATATATCAATTGTTACATTAGGAATATCCTTGGTAACTATCTCAATCATCCTGCGCCTGTCTTCAAGCGAATAAGTGATTGCTTTGGCGTGATTGTCAACTATAAGTACGACAACCTCATCAAATAGCTTAGCGCTTCTTTTAATAATGTCTATATGTCCGTTAGTCACGGGATCAAAGCATCCCGGATACATTGCTTTCATTATATCTTCCTCAATATAAGATGTCTGTTGTTCTTATATCTCTTATCCTGAACAAGCTCAAAGTTAAGCTCACTAATATAATCAAATTCCGACTTAAGATCGGCTTCAACAATCACAAGTCCGCCCTCTGTAACAATTGATTCTTCAGACAAAAATGCTAATATATCTCGCTCAATGTCCTTACCGTACGGCGGGTCCATGAATACAATATCGTAGCCCTCATCAAGTCTCTTAAGCGTTGTTAGAGCATTACCACAAAGTACCTTGACGCCTTCATCGATATGACATTTTAAAAGATTAGCATCAATGCAATCGATACATGCACGATTATTATCAACAAAGGTTACGTTTGACGCATATCTTGATAACGCTTCTATACCAATCTGACCGCTTCCGGCGAATAAATCAAGAAAATTACTTCCGTAAACCTCATCATTAATTATGTTAAACAATGTCTCCTTGATTCTGTCGGTGGTAGGCCTTGTATCCAATCCCTTTACGGTACTTAATGTTATTCTTCTGTACTTGCCTGCAATAACTCGCATACAACACCTGATTACATATCGTTTTTAAGCATCTCAAGGAGCAATTTTAATGCTGCTACGGTAGTTCTGCACCTGATTTTGTTCCTGTTACCTCTGAAATGATACTTCCTGATTATAACTTCCTTCTTAGAAGCACACGCCACGAATACATCTCCAACCTTTGTGCCGTATTCATCACTTTTAGGGCCTGCGCAACCCGTTGTGGCAAGTGCATAGTCGCTGTCTGCTTCATATAAGGTGCCTTTAGCCATCGCAGACGCAACAGCCTTGGATACTACGCCTTCCTGCTCAATTATCGAAGGGTCAACAAACAGATTCTTCATCTTGGAAAAATCAGAATATGTAATATATCCCTCTTCATATACTTCTGAAGCACCCGATACACTTACAATCGAATCAGCTATCATTCCGCCTGTAATTGATTCTGCAGTTGCAAGCCGAAGGCCGGCTTTTTTAAGCTTCTTAACACATTTCTTGGCAAGCTTATATTGCTTAGTGTAATCTTCCATATTAATCCTCTTAGTTAAATGCCTTGTAACGGCACCTACAAATATTATCTCACCAATCATTATTAAACACCTAAACTATATACTTTCTTTAAGAACATCCTTATTCTTGACAAAGTAATCAATCATAGAAATTATTGTAAGCGCCAATGCGATGTAGATAAGAACTATTTCCAAATACATCATAACGGTGCCAAACGTTGTTCCCGCAAAATAATATGACATATTAAGAATAAGAACAATAATCATTATCATCTGGAATGTTGTTTTCCATTTGCCCCACCAGCTGGCTGCAATAACAACACCCTTCTCAACTGCGATTTGACGAAGTCCGCTTACGATAAATTCTCTTGCAATAATTATTATTACAATCCATGCATCAATCTTGTCATTGGCTACTAAGCAAATCAGCGCCGAGCATACAAGTAATTTGTCAGCCAACGGGTCCATAAATTTACCGAAATTGGTAACAAGATTATGCTTCCTTGCTATATTACCGTCTAACAAATCAGTAATGGATGCAACACAGAATATAACATCTGCTATAACTCTGTAACGCATAAGCTCCGGCTCAAACAGCATGAAAAACACAAAGAACGGAATTAATATTATGCGAAAAATTGTAAGTTTATTCGGTAAATTCATAAGTCTATGCTCCAATTAGTTATTCCGACACGATGCTTCCGATTAAATCATATTCGTTAACAGATGTAACCTTACAGCTAACGAAGTCGCCGGAATTAAGATTCATATCTGACTTAACGAAGAAGTATCCGTCAACACCGGGTGCATCACGATATGTCCTTCCGACATATACATTCGCACCATCCTCTGAAATGCGACCCTCGCCGGTATCTTCTGCAATGCGACCTTCGTCGTTTTCATCTGCAATACGATCTTCGTCGTCATCCTCAGCAATGCGGCCCTCTATGAATACATCAAGCACGCTTCCTACAAGACGCTCATTATTCTTATTGGAAATGTGCATTTGAAGGCGCATTATCTCGTCAAGTCGTTCCTTCTTAATGTCATCATCAATTTGATTCGCCATATCGTAGGCTAAAGTGCCTTCTTGTCTTGAATATGTAAAGACACCAAGACGTTCAAATTCGTTCTTTTTAACAAATTCCTTAAGCTCATCAAAATCTTCCTTAGATTCATCGGGGAAGCCTACAATAAGCGTTGTTCTGATTACAATATCAGGAATCCTGTCTCTTAACTTGTTAATTATATTATAAAGACTCTCTTGGTCAGTCTTTCTTCCCATTAGCTTAAGTATCTTATTCGATGAATGCTGAATAGGCATATCAATATAGTGACAAATCTTGTCATTGCGAACAATTGCATCAATCAATTCATCATCGATTTCTTCGGGATAGCAATAAAGCAATCTAATCCATCTAAGGCCATCAATCTTCTGCAGTTCATCAAGCAAGAAAGGTAAGCTCTTCTTGCCGTAAATGTCCATGCCATATACGGTAATCTCTTGCGCCACAAGAATCAATTCCTGCACACCGCCTCTGACAAGCTCCTTAGCTTCATTAACAAGGTCTTCTAATTCAAATGACCTGTAATTACCTCTGAGTGTCGGTATAATACAATATGTACATCTCTTATTACAACCCTCTGCTATCTTAAGATAAGCGAAATGACCACCGGTTGATAGCATACGACCCTGCGGATTAATTGCATCATCAAAGGGCTCAATAATAGTCGGCTTCGAATCAGCATTTACCACATTATTAATGGCCTCAACAATATGTTCATAAGAATTGGTCCCAATGACAGCATCTACTTCCGGAAGCTCTTTGAAAATATCCTGCTGATAGCGCTGAGCCAAGCATCCGCACACAATAAGCGCCTTGAGACTGCCTTCTTCCTTGTACTTGCCGTACTCAATGATGGAATTAATGCTTTCTTCCATCGCATCATTAATAAACGAGCATGTGTTAACAATGATTACATCAGCGCCTGCTTCATCATCAATAATACGATGACCTGCCTTATCAATCAGCGCTAACATCTTCTCGGAATCTACAAGATTCTTATCACAGCCAAGCGATGCGAAGAATATATCCATATTATGCCTCTGCGGTTGTATTAACGTTGACATCCTCGCTTAAGTATTTCTCATAAGCATATCTGTCATTGGCCAAATCTTCCTTAAGCTCTTGAAGCTCTCTTTCCTTAGCTTCAACCTCGTCTTCAGAAAGAATCTTAAGGTCGCCGTTATATAATTCCTCTACAGCGATAGATAATGCCTTCTTCTCGCTTGCATTCTTGACATTAATAGGCTCTGCACCGTCAACTATCTCTCTTGCTCTCTTAGCTGTAGCGCATACAATGCTGTAGCGACTGTTAACAACAGGCTCTTCGCCTACAAGCGTATGCTCGTCGTTAACCTTCTTCATTAATTCTACGTATGATGGATGTATCATTATCCTAACTCCTTTCGATAAGTTACTTATCAGTTTTTGCAAATATTGTAAGCTCTTCTTGCATCTTGGCAATAGAGTCGAGATTCCTATTGGTTCTTGCGTGTTCACTCTGAATAATATTGTGAACCTTATTAACACTATCCTCTAATATGTCATTAATTATCAGATAGTCGTATTTCTCCATAAGATGAGACTCTTTTGAAGAAATGGCAAGCCTTTGCGCAATAACTTCAGGTGGCTCCGTACCTCTTCCGACAAGTCTCTCCTTAAGCGTCTGAGCATCCGGCGGAGTTACGAATAACAATAATGCATCCGGGTACTTTTCCTTAACCTGTAATGCTCCCTGTACTTCAATCTCAAGGATAACATCTTTGCCGGCATTAATTAACTCTTCTACGTAGCTGCGCGGTGTGCCGTATGACCTATCGGCAAATTCAGCATATTCTAAGAGCTCATCATTATCTATCATTGCCTTGAATTCTTCCTTGGTTTTAAAGAAGTATTCTCTGCCTTCCTGCTCGCTGGGGCGCATACTTCGCGTAGTAGCGGAAATTGATAGGTTATATTCCTTTGGATGTGATTGTAGTAAATGCTTCATTATGGTGCCCTTGCCGGCGCCGGAGAAGCCTGATAAGACAATTATTAAGCCTTTATCGTTTTCCATGATTTAGTTCCTTTCTTAAGTCAATATATTCACGAGTACCCCTTCGCGACTCCCGCTGCTGAAGGGGTCTCGCGCAATATATTGACGCTTAGTATTACTCTATGTTTTGAATTTGCTCACGTACCTTCTCGATAAGAGTCTTCATTTCGATGCCGGTGTTGGCGATGTCGACGTTTGAAGACTTCGATAGGATTGTATTCGCCTCACGGTTAAGCTCTTGCGCAACGAAGTCAAGCTTACGACCGACTGCTTCGTCGGAGTCAAGTGCGTCCTTAGTCTCCTTGATATGACTTTTAAGTCTTACAATCTCTTCATCTACGCAAATCTTATCTGCATACATGGTAACTTCCATAGCGATACGATTCTCATCAATGTTATTGTCTTCTATAAGATCCTGTATCTTGGCAACAAGCTTCTCCCTGTATGCTTTAACAATCTCAGGTGACTTCTCTTCTATGAATTCAACATCCTTAGCTAAGGCATCCAGCTTATCTATCAAATCAGCCTTAAGCCTTGCGCCTTCGTTAGTTCTGTTATCAACAAATTCATCTGTTGCACATGTAAGTGCTTCTAAAAGCATTGCTTCGATATCATCATATGATTCTTCGACTTCCTTAAGCTCTAAGACTTCACTGTATCTTGATAAGCTGCCTGCATTAATTGTGCCATCAATATCGAACTTATCAGCCATCTCTTGAATCTTGTCATAATACATCTTGGCTAATCGCTCGTTATATATAACTTCGTATTGATAATCGGCATCTTCTTCGAAGCCTACATACACATCAACCTTGCCCCTGTCAAGACGCTTAGTCAAATATGTCCTAATCAGACCTTCGAAACTTGCGAAACCTCTCGGGGTCTTAACGCTCAAATCAAGATATCGATGATTAACAGCCTTAATCTCAACTATAATCTTCTTATTATCTCTAGCACATTCTCCGTGGCCAAAGCCGGTCATGCTTCTAATCATTGTTGTCTCCTGTATGCTTTGTTATAGTTGTACACACGCATACATAGAACATTATAATTGTTTTACCTTGTATAGTCAAATGAATTAGTATATTATATTACGGAAAGGAAGGAAAAATCATGTCATTTGACGGATCAACAATACATGAATTAGCATATGAACTGAATAATGAGCTTGCAGGTGGCAAGATTAATAAAATAGCTCAGCCCGAGAATGAGGAATTGCAGCTAACCATTAAGGCTAACGGCAAGAATCACAGACTACTTATATCATCAAATGCTTCTCTTCCGCTAATCTACTTAACCGACAACCGCAAGGAAAGCCCTATAACTGCGCCTAATTTCTGTATGGTGCTTCGCAAATATATCGGCAACGGAACTATTAAGACTGTTACACAAATTGATTTTGAGCGTGTTATTAAGCTTGAGATTGAGCATCTTGATGACCTTCGCGATATGTGTACTAAGTTTCTATATGTAGAGATAATGGGTAAGCATTCCAATATTATATTTACAGACAGCGATAATGTGATAATTGATGCTATTAAACACATTTCATTTGCAACAAGTTCTGTAAGAGAGGTGTTACCCGGCAGGGAATACTTCATACCGCCACAGGAGGATAAGATTAATCCTCTTGTTGTATCCAAATACGAATTCATTGACACCATAAGTAAGCCAACCAAGGTGTCTAAGGCGATATACGGCTCCTTTACGGGTATAAGTCCGTTTATTGCCGTAAATATTTGTAATGAAGCGGGAATTGATGCTGATGTATCGATAGAATCATTAACTGATGATGAATTAGAACGTTTAGGTGACACATTTACCATATATATGGACAAGATAAAAGAGAATCAGTATGAACCCAATGTAATTCTTGTAAATGACGAGCCTAAGGACTACGCTTCCGTTCGATTTAGCACATATAGTGATATTAAGCCATATAACAATATGTCTGAGCTTTTGGAATCATATTACAGCGAGAGGAATCGTATTACCAATATCAAGCAACGCTCCACCGATATTCGTAAAATAGTTCAGATTCATATCGAGCGCGCTTCAAAGAAGCTTAATATCCAGCGCAAGCAATTAGAAGACACCGATAAGGCCGATAAATTCAAGCTTTATGGCGAGCTTTTGATGACCTATGCTCAGAATCTGCCCGCGGGCGATAAGAAGATTACCGTTAACAATTATTATACCAATGAAGAGGTTACCATCCCACTTGATGATACGCTAACCGGCATAGAGAATTCCAAGCGTTATTACAACAAATACAACAAGTGCAAGCGTACAAAAGAAGCTATCGTCCCTCAAATCGAGCAGACAACTAAGTCAATCGATCACCTTAAGGCAATAGAGTCTTCTATTATGCTGTGCGAAAATGAAGCTGACCTTAAGGGCATAAAGGATGAGCTTATAGAATACGGCTACATCAAGCGAAGCGGCAAGAATAAGAAAAGGTCTTTAAAGGCTAAGCCTCTGCACTTCGTTACCGAAGATGATTATCATATCTATGTTGGCAAGAATAACATTCAAAACGACGAATTAACCTTCAAATTCGCCACCGGCAATGATTGGTGGTTTCATTCCAAGAAAATACACGGCTCTCACGTAATTGTTAAAGTCAAGGATAACGAAGAGCTTCCGGACCATATATTTGAAATTGCGGCGAATGTGGCGGCTTACTACTCTGCCGGCCGCGATTCCAGCAAGGTAGAAATCGACTACATCCAAAAGAAGCACGTAAAAAAGCCGGCAGGCGCTGCCTACGGCTTTGTAGTGTACTATACCAATTACTCAATGGTGGCCACGCCCAGTCTTGAGGGGGTTACACCTATCCAATGATTATGCCTGCCTCAATACAAACTCTCTAAAATACGGTAATTCAAAACCAAGCGTTCCATATGAAGTGGCTGAGGACAATACGCCACTTTTCTTAAGCACATTTTGATATGTTGAGAAGGAATTGCTATCAAGTTCTAATTCTTCACGTATTTCTTTGGTGGTTACATTAGAGTCGGCCTTGGCTATAGCAATAGCTATTCTTTTCTCATCTTGAGACAGTTCTTCCCATATCTTTTCATAAGAGCCCTCTTCCAATGCAACTACATAATCCAACATTACACTCTTATCAGGCATTTTTTTGCCTGCTTCATAGGTATAATAACCCAACAACTGAAATGCATAGGAATATCCGGCGGTTTCCTTTGCCATTTCTTCAGCATATTCAAACGATAAACCAAAGACTTCCTCATATTTTGATGCAATTCTTAATAAATTAAGTGATCCCAATTCTACTTTAGGAGCTCTCTTCAAAAATGTCTGCGATCTATTGTTCTGTAATGCCCTGATATTCTTAAACAAGCCGGTCATTATTAAAAATACAGGCAATTTTTCTCGAATAGCATGTTGATAATAACTTGTAAACTCTCTTATATTCTTAGCATTTATTATTTCATCTACTGTTATAAGTAATTTAATGCCCTTTTTATCAAGTGTTTTTATCATAGTATCCAAATCCACCTGAATATCCTGATATTTATCATCATTTTCAAGCGTAACACCCACACCCTTTATCGAAATATCAAGTTTGATTTTAGGGAATTTAGCCTTAGTATTCTTGTATATCTGTGTCGCTAATGAATTAAGAAGGTCTCCCTCCGAGCTTAGATCCACATGTAGCCATTTATCATCTTTGATAATTTCATGTGATATAGAAGTCATTAGAACAGTCTTACCGGAACCCCTCGCACCTATTATTAAAAAGATATGCGAAGAAGGAGTCTTCGATGTGAATGTATCAATAATCTTGCTTTGTTCTGAAAGTCTTGGAATATATAGTCCCGGCTCAGCACCAAAATCTAAACTAAAAGGATTATTCTGCATAATAAATCTCCTCTTCTATAAACTATTACAACTTATTACATGTTGAAAAAATGTTATACAACTTATTACAACTTATTACAACTTATTACATGTTTAGATTTATTATACAACTTATTACAAGTTATTACAACTTTTTAGACTAATTCTCTCACATCGCATCTTAATACATCCGCTAACTTGATAACGGTTGCCACTGATGCATTCTTCTTGCGACCTTGCTCATATTGCTCTATCATTCGCTTGGATACACCGGACTTATCGGCAAGCTCTTGTTGCGTAAGCCTTGCATACGACCTTAGCCTCTTAAGCCTTGATTCATCATAGTACTTACTCATACGAGCATCTATCTCGTCAACAAAATGCATAACATCCATCTCATGATACGGCATATACATATCAACTATTGAATCAATAGGTACTGCCCTATTAATCTCGTTAAATGACTTGGCTCTATACCAAGAATAATAAGCAACCGACCATCCTGCAAAATACTCCGGCGAACGCCCAAATACATAAACAGGCTTAATATCAGTCGAAGAGCCAAATATTCTGTAATAAACTTCATAGGCTATCTCATAACCTGACTTACCGGCTGCAAATTGAGGCTCAGCGTGCTC
>CAJOIL010000032.1 GCA_905234525.1 uncultured Lachnospiraceae bacterium
TGAAGCAATCAAGTTCATGGAAGACAGAGGCGAGCCATACAAGGTTGAATTAATTAATGATTTGCCTGAGGATGCCACTATAAGCTTCTATCGTCAAGGTGATGATGACTTTGATAAAAGTCGCTTAGATAGTGAGTTCGTTGATCTTTGTGCAGGTCCACATATTATGAATACTAAGCTAATCAAGGCGTTTAAGCTATTATCATCATCAGGAGCCTATTGGCGCGGTAATGAGAATAATAAGATGCTTGCTCGTATATATGGCACAGCATACGGTAGTAAGGATGAGCTTAAGGCACACCTTGAACATTTAGAAGATATTAAGAAGAGAGATCATAATAAGCTCGGACGTGAGCTTGAACTGTTTACAACCGTTGATGTTATCGGTCAAGGACTTCCACTTCTTATGCCAAAGGGTGCTAGGATTATCCAGACAATGCAGAGATGGATTGAAGATTTAGAGGATAATGAGTGGGGCTATATGCGTACGAAGACTCCACTTATGGCTAAGTCGGATTTATATAAGATTTCAGGTCACTGGGATCACTATAAGGAAGGTATGTTCGTTCTTAATGAGGCAAGAGAGGATAAGGATGTTATGGCGCTTCGCCCTATGACATGTCCCTTCCAGTATTATGTATACAAGGCATCACAGAAGTCATACAGAGATTTGCCTTGCAGATATTCCGAGACATCAACTCTTTTCAGAAACGAAGATTCCGGGGAGATGCATGGTCTTACAAGAGTAAGACAATTTACTATCTCCGAGGGACACCTTATAGTAAGACCCGATCAGATGGTTGAGGAATTTAAGAAATGTCTTGAGCTGGCCAAGTATTGCTTAGAGACGCTTGGTGTAGAGGAAGATGTTACATATCATTTGTCAAAATGGGACCCTGATAATCGTGAAAAATATATTGGTGAACCTGAAGTATGGGATGAGACGGAAGGTCATATAAGAGATATACTTAATGAGCTTGGTGTTGAATTCACTGAGGATGTTGGTGAAGCAGCATTCTATGGACCTAAAGTCGATATCAATGCAAAGAATGTCTACGGCAAAGAAGACACTATGATTACAGTTCAATGGGATGCTTTAATTGCCGAGCAATTTGACATGTATTATGTGGATGAGAATGGCGACAAGCAGAGACCTTATATAATCCACAGAACATCTATGGGATGCTATGAGAGAACACTTGCATGGTTAATTGAGAAATACGCAGGCAAATTCCCAACATGGCTATGTCCTGAGCAGGTAAGAGTACTTCCAATTTCTGAGAAATACGCTGATTATGCTAAAGAAGTAGAAGCAGAGCTTAAGAAGAATGGAATCTTAACAACCGTTGATAACAGAGCTGAGAAGATTGGATTTAAGATACGTGAAGCGAGATTGCAGAAGCTTCCGTATATGCTTGTAGTCGGTGAGAAGGAGCGCGATGACAAGACTGTGTCTGTAAGGAGTCGTTTCGCCGGTGATGAAGGTGTTAAGCCGTTATCCGAATTTATCGCTCAGATTACTGAGGAGATACGTACTAAGGAGATACGTAAGGAAATACCTATGGAGGATAAGAAGTAGTAATGCTTGATTGCACTACATCTATGAATACCCCACGCTCATGACGAAATGTCGCTTAGGGGTACTCATAGATGTAGTGCAAACCAAGAATTATAAGGGCATTAATTAAGTATACTAAGCGTATTTTTCAGCACAAGACTCCCAAGCGATTTTTGTCATGAGCGGTGGAGTCTTGTGGTGGAAAATACTTAAGAATTACATTTAAAATTGAAAGGAAACTACAATGATAATTACAGAATTCTTGGAGCGTAACGCTCGCTTCAATCCGGATGGAGAGGCGTTAGTAGAGATTAATCCAACAGAGGAAAGAGACAACGCTGAGACATGGCGCGAAGCAAGCCTTATTGAGCTCGCACTTCCGGATATGCCTTATCGTCGCTCAATGACATGGCGCCGATTCAATCGTATGGCTAATCGCATCGGCAATTTCCTCCTTAGCAGAAATGTTAAGCAGGGCACCAAGGTTGGTATTCTTATGATGAATTGCCTTGAGTGGCTTCCGGTATACTTCGGCATTCTCAAAGCGGGATGTGTTGTTGTACCGCTTAATTACAGATATACAAGTGACGAGATACAATACTGTTGCGATTTGGCGGATATTGAAATACTTATATTCGGTCCGGAATTTGTTAACAGAATGGATGACATATATGACAAGCTTGATAATACAAGTCTGTTGCTGTATATGGGCATGAAGGACAAATGCCCCGATTACGCAGAAGACCTTACTTCATTATATAAGTTTGCATCAAGCGAGGCTCTTCCCGTTAAGCTTAATGAGGATGATGTCGCGGCAATTTATTTTTCTTCGGGAACAACAGGATTCCCTAAGGCGATACTTCATCGCCACAGTGCACTTGTTGCATCATGTGAGACAGAGGCTCATCATCATGAACAAACAGCTGATGATGTATTTTTATGCATTCCGCCTCTGTATCATACGGGTGCTAAGATGCATTGGTTTGGTTCACTTATCACATGTTCTAAGGCAGTAATACTTAAGGGTGTTAAGCCTGAGTGGATTCTTAGAACTGTTACAGAGGAGAAATGTACTATCGTATGGTTGCTCGTACCATGGGCTCAAGATATACTTGATGCCATTGATGACGGAAGGATTAATCTCAGTGATTATTTAACAGATCAATGGAGACTGATGCATATTGGAGCACAACCTGTTCCACCGAGTCTTATTAAGCGATGGAAGACACATTTCCCCAATCATAAATACGATACTAACTATGGACTCTCGGAGTCATTGGGACCCGGATGCGTTCATCTTGGAGTTGATAATATTCATAAGGTTGGTGCAATCGGTAAGCCCGGATATCACTGGGAAGCTAAGATTGTCAGGGAAGACGGCTCAGAAGTTGCTGAGGGTGAAGTCGGAGAACTTGCTGTTAAGGGCCCGGGCGTAATGCTGGGATACTATAAGAATCAGGAAGCAACCGATGAGATATTGAAGGGCGAATGGCTTTGGACAGGTGATATGGCTAAAATGGACGAGGATGGATTCATCTATCTTGTTGACAGGAAGAAGGATGTTATTATTTCCGGAGGAGAGAATATTTATCCTGTACAGATTGAGGATTTCCTTAGAGCTAATGATAAGATTAAGGATGTTGCTGTAATCGGATTGCCTGATCCGAGACTTGGTGAGATATCTGCGGCTATTATTGAGATTAAGCCTAATATGGAAGCTACAGAGGATGAAATCAATGAGTTTTGTAAAGAGCTTCCGAGATATAAGAGGCCGAGGAAGATTATTTTTGCGGATATTCCGAGGAATCCTACCGGTAAGATTGAGAAGCCGGTGCTTAGAGAGAGGTACTGTGATATGCCGTTGGTAGAGGCGCAGATACGTAGTTAATGCTATAATATGTACTTACTGCTATAATATGTACTTACTGCTATAATATGTACTTACTGTCTTACGGCATATTTATACCGGTAGTGCTTCGCTAATAATATGTAAGTGATTGATGATTAGTTTAATGTGAATAGTATGACGGAAAACGTGCCAGATTCGCCATCCGGGCTCAGGCTGTCACTATTTTCGACATCCATGTCGAAAATTTTCCTAAATGAATCAATCACTAACATATTCTAAGCTCGTACTAATGGTATAAACATACCGTAAGACAGTAAGTACAAGCATACAATAATTATTACGCAATTACACAATGGCAGATACGTAGTTAGTTAATACATAATTTCCAACTATGAGGAACCCCACGCTCATGACGAAATGTCGCTTAGGGGTTCTCATAGTTGGAAATAAATAATAAGATTGGAGGAATCTACTATGTCTAAACGACTTATGTTGGGTAATGAGGCGGCTGCTCGTGGATTGTACGAGGGCGGTTGCGAATTCGTGTCAAGTTATCCGGGTACGCCGAGTACGGAGATAACGGAATTCGCCGCAAAATATGATGATATATATGCTGAGTGGGCACCGAATGAGAAGGTGGCTATGGAATCAGCTTGGGGCGCAAGCTTTGCGGGGCACAGATCCTTTTGCGGTATGAAGCATGTCGGACTTAATGTTGCGGCTGACCCGCTTTTTACTATTAGCTATACGGGTGTTAATGCCGGAATGGTAATATGTGTTGCTGACGACCCGGGTATGCATTCTTCACAGAATGAGCAGGATTCAAGGCACTATGCAATTGCCGCTAAGCTTCCTATGCTTGAACCGTCTGACTCTAAGGAGAGTAAGGAATTTGCCAAGCTTGCTTATGAATTATCTGAAAAGTTTGATACAGCGGTAATTCTTAAGATGTGTACAAGAGTTGCGCATTGTCAGGGTATAGTAGAGGAAGAGGATAGAGTTAAGGTTGCCCCTAAGGAGTATGTTAAGAATCAACAGAAGTATATTATGACTCCCGCTAATGCAATTAAGAAGCATCCCAAGGTGGAAGAGCGTCTTAACAAGCTTAGAGAATGGGCTGAGACCGCTGATGTCAATAGAATTGAAGCAGGCGATGATAATACATATGGATTTATTACAAGTTCTACAAGCTATAATTATGTCAAGGAAGTATTCGGTGACAAATACCCTGTCCTTAAAATCGGACTTATTAATCCGCTTCCGGATAAGAAGATTAAAGACTTTGCAGGTACTGTAAAGAATCTGGTAGTTATAGAAGAGCTTGACGGAATTATTGAGACTCACTGTAATACATTGGGACTTACGCCGATTGGTAAGGATAAGTTCACAAACCTCGGTGAATTCTCGCAGACAGTTATCGCTAATGCATTTGACATTAAAAAGGATGTACCTTTTAAGTTCACTGAAGAGATTCCGGCTCGTCCGCCTGCGCTTTGCGCAGGCTGTCCGCATAGAGGATTGTTCTATGTACTTTACAAGAAGAAGCTTACAGTACATGGGGATATCGGTTGTTATACACTTGGTGCAATGCCACCGCTTAATGCACTTGATTCTACTGTATGTATGGGTGCGAGCGTATCGGGTCTGCATGGCTTTAATAAAATTGCTCCTGAGAAGGCATCGAATACAGTAGCTGTTATCGGTGATTCGACATTTATGCATTCGGGTGTAACAGGTTTAATTAACATTGCATATAATGAGTCGAACTCAACTGTAATTATTCTTGATAATTCCATTACAGGCATGACAGGACATCAGCAGAATCCTACTACAGGAATTAACCTTAAGGGTGAGCCTGCAGGTAAGGTTGATTTGGAAAGCTTATGTAAGAGCATCGGAATAAACAGAGTTGTAGTTGTCGACCCATATAATCTTGAAGAATGTGAGAAGGCTGTAACAGAAGAGCTTGCAGCTGATGAACCATCGGTAATTATTTCACGTCGTCCATGTGCTCTGCTAAAGAACGTTAAGCATCCCGGTCCTATTCAATGTGATAAGGACAAGTGTGTAGGCTGTAAGGCTTGTATGAAGATTGGTTGTCCCGCCATTTCTATGGTTGATGGTAAATGTGAAATTGATGCAACACTTTGTTTGGGCTGCGGAGTGTGTGGTCAGATGTGTAAGCTTGGTGCACTTCCACTTAGAAAGGAGATTACAAATGACTAAGAATATTATGATCGTCGGAGTCGGCGGACAGGGAACTCTCCTTGCAAGTAAGATATTAGGCAGACTATTTTTGACAAAGGATTATGACGTTAAGGTTTCTGAGGTGCACGGTATGTCACAAAGAGGCGGAAGCGTTGTAACATATGTAAGATATGGTGATAAAGTATATTCTCCTATAGTTGATAAGGGTGAAGCAGATGTAATTATTTCCTTTGAATTATTAGAGGGTGCGCGTTGGATTGAATATTTATCTAAGGATGGAGTGCTTGTTACCAACACACAGCAGATCAACCCAATGCCTGTAATAACAGGTGCAGCTGAGTATCCGGAGGATATCGAGGGTAAGCTTAATGGTATGGGTGTTAAGGTTGATGCATTTGATGCATTGTCGTTAGCGGAAGAGGCCGGTTCCAGCAAGTCTGTTAATATCGTGCTTCTGGGTCATTTGTCTAATCACTATGATTTTACTGAGGAAGAGTGGCATGAGGCGATTAGGGCTTGCGTTAAAGAACGATTTGTTGAAATGAATCTTAAGGCGTTTGAGCTTGGTCGTAATGCTTAGTTATTTATAATGGTTTAGTAGCTATTTGATTATACATTTTCAACTAGTCCTTCACTAATAATATGTAAGTGATTGATAATTAATTTGTTATGAATAATATGACGAAAAACGTGACAAATTCGCCGTCCGGGCTCAAATTGTCACTATTTTCGACATCCTTGTCGAAAATTTTCCTGCTTGAATCAATCACTAACATATTCTAAGCTCGGACTAATGTTTCTAATGTATAATTAAATAGCTACTAAACCGGCTTACTAACATATTATAAGCTTGAACTAATATTATAAATATATAATTCTAAGGATCAAAACAATCAAATAAACAAAAAAGAAAGAAGGTTACTTATGGAAAAGTATTATCAGGAAGAAATTGAGTGCATGGAGCCCGGGAAGCTGAAGGAGCTTCAGAACGAAAGATTTCTTAAGCAGGTGCAGAATGTATGGGACAATGTGCCATACTACAAGAAAAAGATGAAGGATAAGGGCGTTAGTCCTGCTGATATTAAGAGTATTGATGATATCAGTAAGCTACCGTTTGTTACAAAGGATGACTTAAGAGAGACATATCCTTATGGTTTGTTTGCCAAGCCACTTAAGGATTGTGTTAGGATTCATTCTACATCAGGAACAACGGGCAGACGTGTTGTGGCAGGCTATACGCAAAATGATATTGATTTATGGAATGATTGTACAGCCAGAGCACTTGTTGCGGCAGGTGCATCACCCAAGGATGTGGTGCAGGTTGCTTACGGATATGGATTATTTACAGGTGGTCTCGGATTAGACGGAGGTTCTCATAAGCTGGGTTGTCTTACAATTCCCATGTCGTCAGGTAATACATCAAGACAGCTACAGTTCATGGTAGATTTGGGAACAACAGTACTTTGTTGTACACCAAGCTATGCGGCTTATCTGTCTGAATGTATAGCGGAACAGGGACTCAGAGATAAAATCAAATTAAAAGCCGGTATCTTCGGTGCTGAAGCATGGTCACAAGAGATGCGTGAGTCAATTCAGGAAGGTCTTGGTATTAAAGCATTTGATATCTATGGTCTTACAGAATTAACCGGTCCCGGTGTTGCATATGAATGTAGTGAACAAAAGGGTATGCATATCAACGAAGACCATTTCATAGTGGAGACAATTGACCCTGATACGCTTGAGCCACTTCCGGCGGGAAGCAAGGGAGAGCTTGTATTTACATCAATTACCAAGGAAGCATTTCCGCTTCTTAGATATAGGACGAAGGATATCTGTATACTTAATACTGAGAAATGCTCTTGCGGAAGAACACATATCAGAATGAGTAAGCCGATGGGAAGAAGCGATGATATGCTTATTATTAAGGGTGTCAATGTATTCCCATCACAGATAGAGAGCGTGCTTATCGAGCAAGGCTATCAGCCTAATTATCAGATTGTTGTTGACCGTGTCAATAATTCCGATACATGTGAAGTTAAGGTAGAGATGCCTGCCGAACAATTCACCGGTGAACTGGCCGGACTTAATCGTATGGAGCGTAATCTCTCTGATGCAATTAAGACAATGCTCGGCATCAAGGTAAAGGTTAAGCTCGTTGCACCGAAGTCCATCACACGTAGCGAAGGTAAGGCAGTGAGAGTTATAGATAACAGACATATATAGGGGGTAACTATATGAATACAATCAGTCAAGTAAGCGCATTTTTGGAGAACAGACCCGGCATGCTTCGAGAAATCCTCGGCATCCTCTCTGACGAAGGCATTAACTTAAGAGCACTTAATGTAGCAGAGAATGAAGACTATGGTATACTTCGAATCATTCCGGATAATATAGAGAAGACTATGAAGGTCCTTAAGGCTAATGAATATCTTGTATCAGAGATACAGGTATGTGCCATCGAAGTGCCCGATAAGCCGGGTGGACTTGTAAAGCTTTTAGAGAAATTAGCTAATGATAATGTTGATATCCAATATATGTACTCTGTATTTTCATTTACAGGCGGAAAAGCATATATGGTAATAAGCGCAAAGGATGTAGTTCTTTTGTCACGTTCTGTAGAGAAGAACAATATTGCTACCGCCGATAAGGATATGCTGGGAATCAGCTAGTGTGCTGACACATTGATAATCGAACTAACAGAGATCATTCAATATTTCAAAGAAGTTGGGGAACGATATATCTACACAGTTTGCATCATCTAGGATAACGCTTCCCTTGCATACAAGATTAGCAATACCAAAGGCCATCGCTATGCGGTGGTCTTTTTGTGTGGTGATTTTTGCACCGAATAGCTGCTCGCCACCGTTAATAACCATGCCGTCATCAGTAGATTTGATGGTGGCACCCATTGCATCAAGACCATTAACAACTGTATCAATACGGTTAGATTCTTTGACCTTAAGCTCTGTGGCATCAGCGATAATTGTCTTGCCTTTAGCGCATGCGGCAAGTACGGCGATAGCAGGTATTTCATCAATCAGAGTAGGAATAATGTCACCGGATATCGTTGTGCCGGTAAGGTTGGGAGAGTAGCATACATGTATGTCAGCAACTTCTTCGTTTGAAACCGTTCGCATATTCTCGAGTGCAATACTTCCGTTCATTGCTTCGACGACTTTGATGGTGCCTGCACGAGTCGGATTGATATTAACATTTCTTATAAGGATATCACTTCCTTCACAAATAAGTCCGGCCACTATGAAATAAGCCGCAGATGAAATATCTCCGCTTATTATAACATGTTGACCTATGAGACGAGGCTCAGGTTTAATTGATACTTCACACTTGTCAGTGACCTTGAGGTCTGCACCGAAGTATTCAAGCATCAATTCGCTGTGGTTTCTGGATTGACTTGTCTCAATAACAGTTGTCGGACAATCAGCGTACAGTCCGGCTAAGAGTAAGGAGGACTTAACCTGCGCGGATGACATGTTCGTTATATGGGTTTTGCCCATAAGCTTGCCGCCCTTGATGGTATATGGTAAATGTTCATTCTCATCTAAAAACAAAAATTCTGCGCCCATTTTGCTTAGAGGTACGGTAACACGCTTCATGGGTCGTTTTTTAAGAGAGCTATCACCGGTTAGGGTAGATTCAAACGGTTGACCTGCGAGTATACCGGATAATAGCCTTGCGGTTGTTCCGCTGTTTTTTGCATCCAGGATGCCATCAGGCTCCTTAAGACCATGTAATCCGTCGCCGTATACTAAGACCTTATCATTGTTAACTTCGATTTGAATTCCCATTTTGCGAAAGCAATCGATTGTTGCAAGACAATCAGCGCCCATCAGAAAGCCGTCTATCTCAGTGACTCCGTAAGCGATGGAGCCAAGCATTATAGCGCGGTGGGAGATTGACTTGTCGCCGGGGACAGTGATGTCGCCACGTAAGTTGGATTGTGTGTTGTTTATTAATGTTTTTTTCATGATAATCCTTATAGCCGAACTGTATTGTTATCTAATATACTGTGTAATTATTTGCTTTAAGTACGTTAATTGCCTTAGCCCGCGACTTATCATCATACATTTCGATTCGTAACGCGCCATCTCTATACTCCCTATTATTGATGATTCCGATATTACGAATGTTTAGGTTGTTGTCGGCAAGTATAGTCGCCACCTTAGCGATTATACCTGTCTCATCAGGTACATCCAGATAGAAGTCATATATCTTAACAGCGAAGCCCTCATTGATATTAAGCGAATCGCGGTATTCTTTTGCATCAGAAAATAGCTTAACAATTGCTTCAGAATCTTCGGCTTCAATTGCCTTGCGGAATTTGTCTAATTCATTGCAATAACATGTAAGTAACTCTAATATCTTATCCTTGTTGGTAAGGCAGATATTCTGCCACATCACAGGATAAGAAGATGATATTCTTGTTATATCCTTGAAGCCACCTGCTGCAACAGTCTTCATACTATGCTTATCATCATCATTATTCATGACAAAGTTGACAAGCCCGGCAGAGATGATATGCGGTATATGAGAAATGCCACCCGTTACGTAGTCGTGCTGCGAGGGTGTCATCTCAAGAGGAATAGCACCTATACCGGCAATAAAATCTTCAAAATCTTTAACCTTATCAGAGTCAACAGCACCATTATTGGTAATCAGATAATATGCATTCTCTAATAAAGTGTCGGTAGAATTAATGTAGCCGGTCTTTTCCGAACCCGCCATAGGGTGACCGCCTATGAATTGTGAGCTAAGTCCGATATCGCTTACAGCCTGCTCTATAACAGCTTTAACAGAGCTGACATCAGTAATTAAACAATCGTCATTGATTATAGGCTTGATATCAGACAGTAACGCTACATTGGTCTTAACGGGAGCACAAAGCATAATTAAATCGCACCCGTTTAACATTTCCAAGGAAACAGAGACATCATTACTGATAACACCGTCCGTATATGCGACATCTATATTGCTGCTATCTGAATCTACGGCAATTATATCAATGTCGGGGTATCTCTTGTGTATGCTTCTTGCAACAGAACCGCCGATAAGCCCAAGTCCTATAATTCCAATCTTTTCGTACATAATAACCTCGCTAAACTTTATATAATGGTACAATTTTAATTGATATATACAATATTTGCAAGAAAGAGGTAAAATATGATATAAATAGCACGTCTTGGAACTCAGTCATTTGTCTATATTGTATCATACACATTTTTTATGCGTATAATGAAAAAGTATGATATAATGTATCCAAATTGGGTTTTATAAGGAGAATGGGTGTGAAGGACGTAGCTGCAGGGGATAATACTAATTCTAAAAATATATTCAAAGTCTCGTTTATAGGAGGCATTGTTGTTGTCCTTCTTCTTGTTGTCGGCACCATTTTCATGGGTCATAGTGCCAGTAATGACACAAGCACTGCCGTTAATCAAGTTACCAATCTATTCATGGATGAACTTACCAGTCGTCGGCAACAGGTTGTCAATGATACATTATCCACTTATAAGAATAATTTAAGAGTTGCCGTACAGCTTATGGAGCCTGAGGATCTTAGCAGTACAGAGGCTCTACAATCATATCAGTCCAGGATGAAGCAACTGTATAATCTTGAGAAATTTGCATTTGTTGATGAAGACGGACTTATATATACGTCAATGGGCACGAGAACTGATATCGATCGTTATTCATTCGATTATAAGAATATATCTTCAATCGAGATTTCATTAAAGAAGGTAGATGATAATGATCGTAAGGTTGTAATTGCTATGCCTGTAGACAGATTACCCTTTGAGGGAAAGCACTTAATTGTATGCTTCATGGAGATTGATATGGACTACATGTTGCAACAATTATCTTTGCAGACTAATACTAACGGCATAACATTTTGTAACCTGTACCTTAGAAATGGTGATTCTCTTTCAGATAATGTCTTAGGCGGAATGGCCAGTGAAGATAATTTGATTGATGCGCTAAGGAAAGCAGAGTTTGAAGATGACAGTTCTTTTGAGGAATTCTTTAGAGGCTTTGCTATGGGTAATAGCGGTACAATTACATTCTCTTACAATGATATAACAGAGACACTTAATTATGTACCGATTGAAGGAACTGATTGGATGCTTACGTATCTTATCAGAGAAAGCGTTATAACGGATGAGATAAGCAGTATATCAAATGGTATCTTAATAAGAAGTGTAATCATGTCCGCTTTAATTGCTATTGTATTAGCATTTATGTTTATTATTTTAATTAAGATGACTAAGCATAATGCTAAGCTTCAGCTCGACCAAGAGACGCAGGAGACAATGCAACAGGAGATGGAAGAGAGACTTCAGCTACAGGACGAGCTCTTAAAGCAAGAGCAGAAGCGTAACGAAGCTAATCAGATGATTACAGCAATGGCTGCTGATTACAGAAGTGTATATTATGTTGATCTCGACAGAAATGATGCTACATGCTACCGTAATGAATCCGGACATGATGATATTGGTGGTGTGAATAAACATTTCCCTTATCTTGAGTCCTTCACTGATTATGCCAATAAATATGTAGATGAAGACTACAGAGATGAATTCCTATCATTCATAGACCCTGTTAATATCAGAAAAGCACTTGATGAACAAGAGATAATTGTACTTCGATACTTAACTCACAGAGATGGCGCAGATATTTATGAGATGCTTCGTATGGCTGCTGTCAGACGAAGTAAAGACAGAGATGACAAGACGATTCATGCACTCGGCGTTGGATTTACCGATATCGATGAAGATATGAGAGATTCACTTGCTAGGAGTCAAGCATTAAGTGATGCTCTTAAGGCCGCAGAGGAAGCAAGTAATGCCAAGACTGTATTCTTATCTAATATGAGTCATGAGATACGTACACCAATGAATGCTATTATCGGGCTCGATTCACTTGCTCTTAATGAAGAAAATGTACCTGACAATACACGTGAATACTTAACTAAGATTGGTGCTAACGCTCAGCATCTTTTGACGCTTATTAATGACATACTTGATATGAGTCGTATTGAGTCGGGACGTATGACGCTTCATAATGATGAATTTGCTATGTCAGGCTTATTGGAACAGCTTAATACAACCATAAGCGGTCAATGTCAAGAGAAAGGAATTAATTATAACTGCAGAGTTATCGGTCATATCGATGATTATTATATCGGCGATGGTATGAAGATAAGGCAAATGCTTATTAACATATTGAGTAATGCCGTTAAATTTACTCCCCCTGACGGTAATGTTGAATTAAGCGTTGAGAGAACATCGCAATTCGAAGGTAAGAGTGTATTACAATTTAAGATTGCCGATACAGGCATTGGAATGAGTGAAGAATTCTTACCTACGTTGTTTGAAAGCTTCTCACAGGAGGATGCTACAGCAGCCAACAAATACGGAAGCTCCGGTCTTGGCATGGCAATAACCAAGAATATTGTTGAGATGATGAATGGCAAGATTGAGGTTGAAAGTAAGAAGGGCGAGGGAACAACATTTACAGTAACAGTTACACTGTTGGATTCCGATAAGAAGGATAATGATGATGACATAGAGATTAGGCCACATGATATGAATGTGCTTGTTATAGATGATGATAAAGTTGCATTAGACCATGCTAAAATGGTTCTCGATAATATGGGGTTTGATGCGGAAAGCACATTATCAGGGGCAGAGGCTGTTGAAATGGTTAAGCTTAGACATGCCAGACAAGAGCCGTACGACTTAATTGTTGTTGATTGGAAAATGCCTGATATGGATGGCGTTGAGGTTACTCGGAAGATTAGAGAAGTAACAGGCGATGAAAGTGCTATAATAATTTTAACGGCTTATAATTGGGAGGATGTCCTTGATGAAGCGACTGATGCCGGAGTTGACAGCTTTATTGCTAAGCCGCTTTTTGGTAATAGCTTAATTGAACAATTCAAGGCTGCTCTTAAGAAGAAGCTCAATGAAGAAGCTAATGCAGACGTTAAAGCAGATTTGACAGGCAGACGAATTCTCTTAGCAGAGGATATGGAGATTAATGCAGAGATTATGATTGCTCTTCTTGAGACAAGAGATATGACCTGTGAGCATGCCTTGGATGGACAGATTGCTGTTGATATGTATTCCGGACATGAAGCAGGATACTATGATGCAATATTAATGGATATGAGAATGCCTAATATGAACGGACTTGAGGCAACAGAAGCTATTCGTGCAATGGATAGACAAGATGCTAAGACCATACCGATTATAGCACTTACAGCAAATGCATTTGATGAAGATGTACAGCGAAGCCTGCAGGCGGGACTTAATGCACATCTTAGCAAGCCTGTTGATCCCGATCTGTTATTTGAGACTATGGAGCATATGATTAAACCATAACATAAGGAGTGATATTATGAAATTAGAAGAATCAAGTGTTGTTTACACAGAAGAAATGCTAGAGGCTATGCAACATACGGATATTCCCGTTGCCGTGTATGAATATCGCGATAGCAGAGTTTTTTCCGTGATAATATCAGATGGTTTTTGCAGATTGTTCGGATTTAAAAGCAAAAGAGATGCATACGATTTGATGGATAATAATATGTTTCGAGGTGCGCATCCCGATGATGTAAAGCGTGTGTCTGACGCCAGTATTGATTTTGCGGCAAAGGGTGGCATTTATAATGTTATATATCGTACGCATACGCTTGTTGATTCCGATATGGCAATAGTTCATGCTAAGGGTAATCACATTACTACGGAGGATGGCAAGGATTTATGTATGGTATGGTATACTCACGAGGGTATATATGATTCCGATAATGATGACAATATGCTTATAGATGCTTTTTCTGTTAAGCTTGATGAGGATAGTCATTTATACAAGAGTAAATACGATAATTTAACAACGCTTCCCAATATGACATATTTTTATGAGCTTGCTGAAGCCGGAAGAAGCTCAATGCGAGCTGATGGTAAGAACGGTGCAATTATATTCTTTGATATGTGTGGAATGAAGGGCTATAATCGTGCCTTTGGCTATGCTTTGGGTGATGCTTTATTACATTCATTTGCAAAAATACTTGCAAAGACATTTTCAAATGAGAATTGCTGTAGAATCGGTCAGGATCATTTTGCTGTTTTTACAGAGGATACCAACATCGAGCAAGTAATTGAGACTGTATTTAATGAAGCTAAGAGTATTAACAATAATTCCGGATTACCTGTAAGAGCAGGCATATATGTTGATGACCCGAAGGAGCATATTGAGGTATCAGCCGCATGTGACAGAGCCAAGATGGCTTGTGATACGTTACAAGATATCAGTGAATCAACATATGAATACTTTTATGGAGATTTGCTTGTTAATGAGCAGAATCGTAATTATATTGTTAAGAATATTGACAGAGCAATCAAGGAAGAGTGGATACAAGTATATTTTCAACCGATTGTACGTGTGTCTAACGGACTTGTGTGTGATGAAGAATCACTCTCCAGATGGAACGATCCCGTTAAAGGAATTATGTCGCCCAGTCAGTTCGTCCCCGTATTGGAGGAGTATAAATTAATATATAAGCTTGATTTATTCGTTCTAAAAAAGACTCTTGAGAAGATGAAGAGACAAGAACAAGACGGCAGAGAAGTAATATCGGGCTCTATTAACTTGTCCCGCAGTGATTTTGAAGTATGTGACATAGTAGAAGAGGTTAGAGAATGTGTTGATGAAGCTAACATCCCGCATAATAAGATTAATATAGAGATTACAGAAAGTACGGTAGGCAGGAATTTCGAATATATGAAGGATCAGATTGACAGGTTCCGTAATCTCGGATTCAAGGTATGGATGGATGATTTCGGAAGCGGTTATTCCACGCTGGATGTTCTTCAAAAGCTTGACTTCGATTTGATTAAATTTGATATGGAATTTATGCGTCAATTCCGTTTTGATAATACCGGCAAATCTAAGATAATAATTACAGAGCTTATGAAGCTTGCTTCATCACTTGGAGTTGATACAATTACAGAGGGTGTAGAGGATGAATCGCAGGCTGAATTCCTCCGGGAAATAGGCTGCTCTAAGATACAAGGCTTCTATTATTCTCGTCCTATTCCATACGAACAGACCGAGATGATATATAATACAGGTCTTATGAATGGTGTAGAGGATCCGAGAGAGAATGAATACTATAATGCAATCGGTATGGTTAATCTGTTTGATCCATCAGAGATTACATCACAAGGGCACAGTTATTTCTTTAAGAATTTTGATTCGTTGCCGATGGCAATAGCACAGCTTAATAATGACCAGGTATCAGTCTTAAGATATACTAAGTCCTTTAAGGAGCTAATGGCTAATAA
>CAJOIL010000033.1 GCA_905234525.1 uncultured Lachnospiraceae bacterium
GCGGCAGGAATGTCGGGCGGTGTTGCATATGTATATGACCCTGAGAGTAAGCTTTATCGTAATCTTAATAAAGAGCTTGTTGCAATGGAAAATGTTGAATCCAAGGTCGACATGGAAGAGCTCAAGGCAATAATCGAAGAGCATGTTGAGACTACCGGTTCAAAGATAGGTAAAGAAATCCTTGATGATTTCGAAGCAAAGGTAACACATTTCAAAAAAATAATACCGACGGATTACAAGATAATCATGAGGGAAATCGCACACCAGAAGGAACAGGGTGCCGATGATGATACAGCCAAGATAGAAGCATTCAAAGTTGTTGCGGGAGGTGAGAACTAATGGGTAAGACAACAGGATTCCTTGAATATGACAGAGTGAACGGACCGGTCAGAGAAGAAAAGGACAGGATTAAAGACTTTAAGGAATTTCATGATTCACTTCCCCTGTCTAAGCAGCAGGAGCAGGCGGCGAGATGTATGAACTGTGGAATACCGTTTTGTCAGGCAGGCGTGATGATATCTCGAATGGTATCCGGTTGTCCTCTTAATAACTTAGTACCTGAGATTAACGACCTTGTATACAGAGGAAGAATGGAGGAAGCATATAAGAGACTCTCCATTACTCACAGCTTCCCGGAATTCACTTCTCGTGTATGTCCGGCTCTATGTGAAGCGGCGTGTACCTGCAGCTATGACGGTGATGCCGTATCAACTAAGGAGAATGAGAAGGCAGTTATCGAGTATGCTTATGCCAATAATTTAGTCAGCGAAGAAACAGCAGTTCAGAGAACGGGTAAAAAAGTTGCCGTTATAGGAAGCGGACCTTCGGGACTTGCGTGTGCGCAGCTTCTTAACAGAAGAGGTCATGAGGTGACAGTATATGAGAGAAGAGACAGAGTGGGAGGACTTCTTCGATACGGAATCCCCAACATGAAGCTTGATAAGTCACTTATCGACAGGAGAATCAAGCTTATGGAGGATGCGGGAATTAAGTTTGTTGTTAATACAGATGTAGGTCATGACATTAAGGCTGTTGAACTTAATAAGAAATATGATAGTATAGTATTAGCCTGTGGAGCATCCAATCCGAGAGACATTAATGCTCCCGGTCGTGAAGCCAAAGGAATAAGATTCGCAGTTGACTTTCTTACGGAGGTTACAAAGACGCTTCTTGACAGCGACTTTAAGAAGGTTCCGTATGACTTAGCCAAGGATAAGGATGTTATCATTATCGGTGGTGGCGATACGGGAAATGATTGTTGCGGAACATGTATAAGACTTGGTGCTAAGAGCGTAACACAGCTTGAGATGATGCCGAAGCCTTCAGAAGAGAGGCTTCCGTCTAACCCATGGCCCGAATGGCCGAGAGTGCTTAAGGTTGATTACGGACAAGAGGAATCAATTTATAAGTTCGGTCACGACCCTCGCATTTACCAGACAACGGTTAAGGAATTTATTAAGGATAAGAAGGGTCATCTTAAGGAAGTGGTACTTGTTAGCTTAGAGTCTGTTAAGGATGAGAAGACGGGAAGGTTTAATATGGTTCCCGTGGAAGGCTCTGAGAAGACAGTAAGCTGTCAGCTTGTTCTTATTGCGGCGGGATTCTTAGGAAGTGAGAAATATGTTACCGATGACTTCAAGGTTGAATTGGACGGAAGAAGCAATGTTAAGACGGATGAAGATAAGCATGCATCCTCTAAGGCGAATGTCTATGCAGCAGGCGATGTAAGAAGCGGTCAGTCTCTAGTGGTTCGCGCCATCTCCGATGGACGTAAGGCTGCGAGGGAAGTAGATATGGCGCTTATGGGGTATACTAATTTGTGATAGTATATAGTAAGCGTCAAGTCATATTGTATAGCAAGTGCTTCGTGGTATAATTTTATGACTGAAGCCTTGTTTCAAGCTTTAGATAATACCATGATTAATTCAGTGAGGGAATCGAGCGACATGGATGTCGCGAGAAGAAGATTACTGACCGGACGGAGGATTAATCTTCGGTTCCCGTCATACGTTCTATAACGAGTAGACATTAATTATGAGTATTATCTTAGCGCAGAAACACCAGCGAAGTCATAAAGATTATACAACGAAGCACAGGATAAATATATTAAGTTAAAGGGGCATATCATGGCAACAATTAACAAGAACTTTGAGAAACTACCGGGAAGCTATCTGTTTTCTACAATAGCTAAAAAGGTGCGAGAATTTGAGGAGGCTAATCCCAATGCCGAAATCATACGACTCGGCATCGGCGACGTAACAAAGCCTTTAGCACCTTCCGTTATTAAAGCACTTAACAGCGCAGTAGATGAGATGTCTAAGGAAGAGACCTTCAAGGGCTATGCCCCGGATCTTGGTTACGCATTCTTAAGAGAAAAAATAGCCATGTACGATTATAAGGACAGGGGTTGTAATATCAGTGCTGATGAGATATTTGTATCAGACGGAGCAAAATGCGATTGTTCCAACATACAAGAGATATTCGGCATCGACAACACAATCGGCGTATGTGACCCTGTATATCCTGTATATGTTGATTCTATGGCTGGAAGAACAGGACTTTATAACAGCGACACAATGAGATTCGATAAGGTTATTTACATGCCTTGTAATGCAGAGAATAACTTTGTTCCCGAGTTGCCGGGTAAGGCTCCCGATTTAATATATCTTTGCTTCCCCAATAATCCGACGGGAGCGGTTATCAGTAAGGATGAGCTTCAGAAATGGGTTGACTATGCTAATGAGAATAATTCGGTTATTCTCTATGATGCGGCATATGAGGTATACATATCAGAAGAAAATGTTCCTCATAGCATTTACGAATGTGATGGAGCTAGAACATGTGCAATAGAATTTCGCTCATTCTCTAAGACGGCGGGCTTTACAGGTCTGAGACTTGGCTTTACCGTTGTTCCGAAGGACCTTGTATTGGACGGCGTTGCCCTTCATGGTCTTTGGGCAAGAAGACACGGTACTAAGTACAACGGCGCTCCATACATTGTTCAAAGAGCGGGCGAAGCGATTTATTCCGAGCAAGGAAGAAGGGAAATTAAAGAACAGATTGGCTACTATATGAATAATGCCAAGATTATATTAGAGGGCGTTAAGGATGCGGGCTTTACAGCATACGGTGGTGTCAATGCTCCGTATATCTGGCTAAGAACACCTGATAATATGACAAGCTGGGAGTTTTTTGATTTCTTACTTGACAAGGCAAATGTTGTAGGTACTCCGGGCGTCGGCTTTGGTCCGGAAGGCGAGGGATACTACAGACTTACGGCATTCGGCAATAGAGAGAAGACAATAGAAGCCATGACAAGAATTAAAGAAGCGAGGTAAATGTTATGAAAAAATACATTTTTGTAACAGGTGGTGTTGTATCCGGATTAGGTAAAGGAATTACAGCCGCATCTCTCGGTCGTCTCTTAAAGGCAAGAGGTCTTAAGGTGGCGGCTCAGAAGCTTGACCCCTATATTAATGTGGACCCGGGAACAATGAGTCCTTATCAACACGGTGAAGTATTTGTTACGGAAGATGGTGCGGAGACAGATTTAGACCTCGGTCATTATGAGAGATTTATTGACGAGGACTTAACTAAGTACTCTAATCTTACATCGGGTAAGGTATACTGGAATGTACTTAATAAAGAGAGAAGAGGCGAATACTTAGGCTCAACCGTCCAAGTCATTCCACATGTCACCAACGAAATAAAAGAGTTCGTATACAGAGCAGGTGAAGAGACTGATGCTGACGTTGTGATAACAGAGATTGGCGGAACGATAGGTGATATTGAGTCACAGCCGTTTCTGGAAGCAGTTCGTCAGATTTCCTTAGAGAAAGGAAAGGAGAACAGTCTCTTTATTCATGTTACGCTTGTACCGTTTCTTCACGGCTCCAATGAGCACAAGTCAAAGCCCACACAGCATTCCGTTAAGGAGCTGCAGGGTATGGGAATTAAGCCTGACATAATTGTTCTTCGCTGTAACGAACCGCTTGAAAAAAGCATTTTCAAGAAGATATCAATGTTCTGCAATGTTAAGGAGGATTGTGTAATTGAGAATAGGACCTTAGATAGCTTGTATGCCGCACCTCTTATGCTTGAGAAAAGTGAATTTTCAAGAGTTGTGTGCAGAGAGCTTGGCATTAACGGTACCGTATCCGACCTTACCGAATGGGCAGAGATGGTACAGAGGATTAAGAAAGCGGAGAATGAGATTACTATTGGTCTCGTAGGTAAATACGTACAGCTTCACGACGCATATCTATCAATCGCCGAGGCACTTGCTCATGCGGGTTATGACTGTAACTGTCATATCAAGATTGACTATATCGACTCAGAAGAGCTTAATGCCGATAATTACAAGGACAGATTAAGCAATGTATCGGGTATACTTATACCCGGAGGCTTCGGTAACAGAGGTGTAGAGGGAATGATTCTTTCCGCAAAATACGCAAGAGAGAATGAAATTCCATACTTTGGTATTTGTCTCGGAATGCAGGTTGCTGTTATAGAGTTTGCAAGAAATGTGGCGGGAATTACCGATGCTTGCTCGGGCGAATTCGAGCATCCTACGGATAATAAAGTAATTGACTTTATGCCGGGACAGAGTGATGAAGTAGAAAAGGGCGGAACGCTAAGACTCGGTGCATATCCTTGTGAGCTGGTATCCGGCACTTTGATTGAACAGTATTATAATTGTAACAGCATTTCCGAGAGACATAGACACAGGTATGAATTCAACAACGATTACAGAGAAGTGCTTTCCGAGAATGGATTGATTCTTTCGGGAATGTCTCCCGATAAGAAACTTGTGGAAACGGTTGAGATTAAGGAGCATCCTTTCTATATCGGTGTTCAGTTCCATCCGGAATTCAAGTCAAGACCTAACAGACCACATCCTTTATTCAAAGGATTTATTGAAGCTGCAGTTAAGGGAGGCAAATAAGTGAGATTAGACAGAAAGCTTATTTTAGAAGATGGCTCATGCTACGAAGGCGTTGGGTTCGGTGCAGATAAAGAGGCGGTTTGTGAAATCGTATTTAACACATCAATGGTGGGATATCAGGAGATATTATCAGACCCTTCATATACGGACCAAGCCATTGTTATGTCATATCCTCTTATAGGTAATTACGGCATAACAGACGAGGATTACGAAAGTAAGATGATAGGTGCGAAGGCATTAATCGTTAGAGATATTAATGAGAATCCATCTAACTTTCGCGCTACAAAGTCGGTGCCCGAGCTTCTTGAAGAAGCCGGTATACCCGGGATATACGGTGTGGATACGAGAAAGCTTGTAAGAAGTATAAGAGATTATGGCTCAAGACGTTGTATCATAACGGATATTAACACGAATGCCGATACGGGAGTGGCTAAGATAAAGGATACTCCCGTACCTCATGATGCTGTTAAGAGGGTTAGCTGTAAGAAGAGATATTACTCTCGTACATCTAATCCCTTATATAATGTTGTGGCAATTGATTGCGGAATGAAGCTTAATATTGTTCGTATGCTTAATGACAATAGATGTAACGTAACAGTGGTGCCATATGATACAACAAGCGATGAGATACTTGCACTTCATCCCGATGGATTGTTCATATCCAACGGACCGGGAGACCCCACGGATGTCCCTGAGGTTGTAAAGACACTTAAGGAGTTAAGCGGCAAGGCTCCGATGTTTGGCATTTGTCTGGGACATCAGCTTATTGCGCTGTCATACGGGGCTAAGACCTATAAGCTTAAGTTCGGTCACAGAGGAGGCAATCATCCTGTTAAGGATGTCAGAGACGGCAGTATTGTTATTACAAGTCAGAATCACAGCTATGCTGTGGATGATAGTTCTCTTGAGGGAAATGCGCTTAAGGTATCACATATCAATCTGTTAGATAATACTGTTGAGGGTCTTTACTCTGATGAGAATAGAGTATTCTCGGTGCAATATCATCCCGAGAGCGCACCGGGTCCCAATGACTCAAGATTATTATTCGGTAAATTTACAGAGCTTATGAAGAGTGCTAAGAAAAGCTAATTTAAAGAAAGGTTAATCAGTATGCCAAAGAGAACAGATATAAAGAAAGTACTTGTTATTGGTTCCGGCCCGATTGTAATAGGTCAGGCGGCAGAATTTGATTATGCGGGAACACAAGCATGTCTTGCCTTAAAGGAGGAGGGCTATGAAGTGGTTCTTGCCAATTCCAATCCTGCAACTATAATGACCGATAATTCCATTGCTGATAAGGTATATATGGAGCCTTTGACACTTGAATATATGGCGAGAATCTGCAGACGTGAGAGACCGGATGCATTAATTCCCGGAATCGGAGGTCAGACAGGTCTTAATCTGTCGCTTCAGCTCTATGATAAGGGAGTTTTAGACGAGTGCGAGATAGAGCTTCTCGGAACCGATGCTACAAGCATAAGAAGAGCAGAGGACAGAGAAGAATTTAAGAAGCTTTGTGAAGAGCTTGGAGAGCCCATTGTTCCTTCCATGATTGCAAACTCAGTAGAGGAGGGCGTTAAAGCTGCGAAGGAGATAGGATATCCTGTAATCTTAAGACCTGCATTTACTCTCGGAGGAACAGGCGGAGGCTTCGCAGAGGATGATGAAGAGATGATAAGGATGATGAAGAATGCCCTGTCACTGTCTCCCGTTCATCAGGTGCTTGTTGAAAAGTCTATTAAAGGCTATAAGGAAATAGAATACGAAGTGATAAGAGACGGCAATGACACAGCGATAACCGTATGTAATATGGAGAATTTAGACCCCGTCGGAATTCATACAGGTGACTCTATCGTTGTTGCGCCAAGCCAGACGCTTACCAATAAAGAATATCACATGCTTCGTGACAGCGCGCTTTCTATTATCAGAGCGTTGGAGATTAAGGGTGGCTGTAATGTTCAATTTGCACTCGACCCCGAGTCATTTGATTATTATGTAATTGAAGTTAATCCGAGAGTATCCCGTTCTTCGGCGTTAGCGTCTAAAGCAAGTGGTTATCCGATTGCAAGAGTATCGGCAAAGATTGCTGTCGGTATGAATCTTGATGAGATTAAGCTTGCCAATACGCCTGCATGCTTTGAGCCTACACTTGATTATGTAGTAACAAAAATGCCGAGATTCCCGTTTGATAAGTTTACGCTTGCGTCCAATGTCTTATCTACACAGATGAAGGCAACGGGCGAAACAATGAGTGTGGGTCGCACAATGGAAGAAAGTCTTCTTAAAGCAATCAGGTCACTTGAAGATGGTAAAAACCATATTCACCTTGAGAAATTTGACATAGACAGTCTCTCAAAGACAGGAGATAAGAAGGAAGCAATCGATAAGCTTCTTGAGTATATTGAGGAAGGAACAGACGATAGGATATATGCAATATCGGAGCTTCTGTGGCTTGGAGTAGACCCTCAAATTATCTATCTTCGAACCAAGATAGATATGTTCTTCCTTGATAAGATTAAAAGGATTGTCGATTTTGAAGTTAAGCTTGAAGAAGCCGGAAAGACACGTGAAGGTTCACTTGATAAGGAGCTTTTGTATGATGCTAAGAGGATGGGCTTTTCCGATTCATATATCGCTGAGCTTATAGGTTGCAGTGAGGATGATGTGTGGGAGCTTCGGCGCAAGTATAACATTTACCCGATATATAAGATGATAGACACGTGTGCCGGTGAGTTCGATAGCTATGTACCCTACTTCTATTCCACATACGAGGATGAGAATGAATCTGAAGTGACGGATAATAAAAAGATTATCGTGCTCGGGTCCGGCCCCATTCGAATCGGACAGGGCGTTGAATTCGATTATTCTACCGTTCATGCAGTTATGACGATTCATGAAATGGGATATGAAGCGATTGTAATTAACAATAATCCGGAGACGGTATCTACCGATTACACAACGGCTGATAAGCTTTACTTTGAGCCTCTTACTATAGAGGATATAATGAATATAATTGAACTTGAGAAGCCTGAAGGAGTTATTGTATCGCTCGGAGGTCAGACAGCTGTTAACCTAGCCGATGCATTAGAGTCAAGACATGTTAATATAATCGGAACTGACACCAAGGCAATATTTACGGCAGAGGACAGAGATGCATTTGAAAATATTATAAATGAGCTTAAGATACCTCAGCCAAAGGGAGTTGCCGTAACCAATATACCTGACGGAATCAAGGCAGCAAATGATATCGGCTACCCCGTTCTTGTAAGGCCATCATTTGTGTTGGGTGGACGAGCAATGGAGATTGTGGCTAATGAGGAAATGCTGACTCATTATCTTAAGAATGCTGTTGAAGTCGACAAGGATAAGCCGGTACTTGTTGATAAATACATCGTAGGCAAGGAAGTAGAGGTCGATGCCGTATGCGATGGTACGGATGTATTTTTGCCGGGAATTATGGAGCTTGTGGAGCGAACCGGTGTACACTCCGGCGACAGTATGAGTGTATATCCTCCCTTTACCATTTCCGAAAATGTTAAGGATAAGATATGGGAATATACCAAGAAGCTTGGTGTCGGAATAGGCATTAAAGGTTTATTCAATATACAGTTTATAGTTGATTCCAATGATGATGTATTCATTATTGAGGTTAATCCGAGAGCATCACGAAGTGTGCCTTTCTTATCGAAGTCAACGGGAGTACCGCTTGTGGATATCGCAACGAAGGTAATGCTTGGTGAAAGCCTTAAAAGTCAAGGCTACGCTGACATGATATTGCCTGAGAAGGATTTCAGGTACGTTAAAGCACCGGCATTTTCATTTGCCAAATTAAACGGAATGGATGCTTATCTCTCACCGGAGATGAAGTCAACGGGAGAGGCAATCGGCTATGATAAGAGCCTGAAAAGAGCACTGTATAAAGCACTTCAAGCATCGGGAACCAAGATGAAGGAATACGGTACGGTTGTAGTTACCTTGGCTGATGAGGATAAGGAGGAAGCACTTCCTCTTATCAAACGATTCTATGAATTGGGCTTCAATATAGAAGCTACCATAGGTACAGGCACATTTCTTAGAGAGCATGGAGTAAGGACTCGCATCAGAGGTAAAATCAGTGAAGGCAGTAATGAGATACTTGATGTCATTAAAGCCGGATATGTAAGCTATATAATTAATACGCGTGCCATTCTGTCGGGAGTTCATTACGAGGATGGAGTTGAGATAAGAAAATGTGCTATTATTAACGGAGTTACTATGTTCACAAGTCTTGATACCGTAAGTATATTATTGGATGTACTTGAGGACATATCACCGAGAATAAGTGTTATATAAGGAGAGCAATATGACTATTGAAGAATTACAGGAATACATTGAGGAAGAGGATGTTAAATTCATCAGACTTGCATTCAGGGATGCTTACGGAGTGCAGAAGAATATCTCTATCATGTCGTCTGAGATAGTAAAGACATATGAGAGCGGAACGCCCATTAATGCAAGAGAGATAGCAGGCTTTGAGGATTGTCCGTTTGCAGTCTTATATTTAAGACCTAATATTGATACAATGGCAATTTTGCCGTGGCGTCCGGATAGCGGAAGAGTAATCAGAATGTTTTGCGATATATATACTCCCGACGGAGAAGAGTATGTATCGGATACGAGGGCAATTCTTAAGAATGCCGTTAAGGCTGCTACTGAGGCAGGAGTAGAATTCAGGTTCGGTACAGAGATGGAATTCTATCTTTTCAAGAGAGACGATAACGGAGAGCCTACCACTGAGCCATACGATAATGCGGGATATCTTGATATTGCTCCTCTTGATAAATGTGAGAATATAAGAAGAGAGATTACGCTGACGATAGAGAGAATGGGATTAACGCCCGAGAGGTCTCATCATGAAAGAGGACCCGGACAGAATGAGATTGACTTTCATTATGCCAAGCCACTTAAGGCGGCAGACCAGATGACAACATTTAAGATGGTTGTTAATACCATTGCAGACCAGTACGGACTTGTTGCGGATTTCTCGCCGAAACCGCTTAAGGATAGTCCCGGTAACGGGTATCACATTAATATATATGCCGTTAATGATAAAGGAGAGGATGTAGTTAAATATGCAGCAGCGGGAATTATCGATAAGATAAGGGACATCACCGTATTCTTAAATACGACAGAAGCATCATACAGGAGATTCGGTAACAATACCGCACCCAATAAGATTAATTGGTCAAGTATGGCAGAATCTGAGCTTATGTATATAGAGACATATAAGGATAGGACAAGAGTAGAGCTTAGAAGCCCCGATGCTTCCAGCAATCCGTATCTTGTATATGCACTGTTGATTTACGCCGGTATTGACGGAATCAAGAATAATAAGGCGCTTCCGAAGGAGATGGATGCTTCGGCAATGATGCTTCCTAAGTCGTATGATGAGGCAGCAAAGCTTGCAGCTGAAAGTGATTTTGTTAACAGTATTGTTCCGAAAGAGATAATCAGCGAGTATACGAGTAAGTAAGGAGACGTAATATGCCGAGATTGAGTGAACACAAGCATTCTATCTTGATAGTGTCAAGCTCTGAAAAGTTTACTTATGAGATTAAGAAATCCGTGGTGGGATTCATAACTATAGATGTTAGCAGAAGTGTTGCGCTTGCGAGACGATGTATTCTTGAGAAACAATATAATATTGTTGTGATAGATGTACCGTTATCGGATGAGACAGGTGAAGATTTTGCAATAGATATTACCGAGAAATGTAATTCGTCAGTTATAATTGTGGCACCTAATAATATGTACGGTAATACGGTAGAGCGCGTTAATAATCATGGAGTGCTTGTTATTCCGAGACCGTATCCGAAGGGTCGTATGGATATGGCGATACGATACTTAACTGCGATACAGGATAAGATGAGTGTATTGGATAGTCAATACCGGAATGCCCGTCATAAGCTGGAAGAGATTAAGATTATCAGTAAAGCCAAGATATTGCTTGTTCAGAAGAAAAATATGACAGAGGATGAGGCGCATAAATATATTGGTAAAAGCGCAATGGACTTAGGTATGCCCAGGGTTAAGGTTGCTCTTGAAATAATAGATGAGATGGAATAGTGGTGTATTTGCACATATTGCCTATTCAATAAGATCACTAAGCTTCTTACTATAGAAGAAATCATGAACCATATTGTCATACTCAGTCCATAGAGGAAGTGTTTGACACGCCTTTTGCCGAGGGCAGTCATTGGTGTCGGTAGTAAGACAAGCAACGGGAGAGAGCGTACCTTCCATTAATTCCAAGATTTCTCCTATATTATATTCCGATGGCTTACGGCAGAGCTTATAACCGCCGCCTTTACCGCTGGCGCCTGTTATAAGACCACCTTTAACCATATCCTTAACAATAATTTCCAAATATTTTTTAGAAATTTCCTGACGTGAAGCTATATCCTTAAGAGGGATATAGCTTTCGTTTTCATTTTCCGCAAGATCTATCATTACACGAATTGCATATCTACCCTTTGTTGAAATCATAATAAAATACTCCTTATGCTTGTTTTTACCCATTATATAACTATGTTAATAGGTAAATCAAGGTAAAAATTTAAAAAAACTCAATTTACCTATTGACATACTAGGATTATATGTTTATAATCACACACATATTGTAAGGACAGGAAGATGAGTCCTTGCCTCACAATATGAAAACAATATGGTGAATTAAAAAGAAGGAGAAAAATATTATGAGTGAGTACAAATTTGAAACATTACAATTACATGTAGGACAAGAGGAAGCAGATCCGGTTACTGATTCAAGAGCAGTTCCGATTTATCAGACAACATCTTATGTTTTCCATGACAGTAAGCATGCGGCAGATCGTTTTGGTTTAGCTGATCCCGGTAATATATACGGTAGACTTACCAATACAACACAGGATGTATTAGAGAAGAGAGTTGCTGCATTAGAGGGTGGTAGTGCAGCCTTAGCACTTGCATCAGGAGCAGCAGCCATTTCTTATACAATCGAGGCACTTGCGGCAAACGGTGGTCATATTGTTGCACAAAAGACTATCTATGGCGGAACATTTAACTTATTAGAGCATACGCTTCCGCAGTATGGAATCGAGACTACATTCGTAGATGCACATAACCTTAATGAAGTAGAGGGAGCAATCAATGACAATACAAGAGCAATCTTCTTAGAGACATTGGGGAATCCTAACAGCGATATTCCCGATATTGACGCAATCTCTGAGATTGCTCATAAGCACGGACTGCCTGTAGTTATCGATAACACATTCGGCACACCTTATCTTATAAGACCAATCGAGCATGGGGCAGACATTGTTGTACATTCAGCTACCAAGTTTATCGGTGGACACGGCACAACACTCGGTGGTATAATCGTAGAATCGGGCAAGTTCGACTGGAAGGCATCCGGCAGATATCCTAATATAGCAGATGCTAATCCGAGCTATCACGGAGTATCCTTCTATGATGCGGTAGGACCGGCTGCATTTGTAACATATATAAGAGCAATTCTTTTAAGAGATACCGGTGCAACCATTTCTCCGTTTAATGCATTCTTGCTTTTGCAGGGAGTGGAGACGCTTTCACTTAGACTTGAGAGACATGTTGAGAATACAAAGAAGGTTGTGGAATTCTTAAATAATCATCCGAAGGTAGAGCATGTTAATCATCCGTCGCTTAGTAATCACCCGGACCATGAGTTATATAACAGATATTTCTCTAACGGCGGTGGCTCTATATTTACATTTGATGTTACGGGTGGCAGAGAAGAAGCATGGAAGTTCATTGATAATCTTAAGATTTTTTCTCTTCTTGCAAATGTTGCTGATGTTAAGAGTCTTGTTATTCATCCGGCATCAACTACACATTCGCAGCTATCTCATGAGGAGCTTGAGGATATAGGTATCCATGAAAATACGATAAGATTGTCAATCGGTACGGAGCATATCGATGATATTATCGCCGATCTTGAGAATGGATTTGCAGCAATTTAATCAGATAAATATTTACAGAGAAGGAAGGTATTAATTATGTCTAACATTTACAAAGGAACATTGGGACTTATCGGTAACACACCGCTAGTTGAGGTAACAAATGTTGAGAAGGAATTGTCTCTTGATGCAACAATTCTTGCTAAGCTCGAATATTTTAATCCCGCAGGAAGTGTTAAGGATCGTATTGCCAAGGCAATGATAGAGGATGCTGAGGATAAAGGATTGCTTAAGGAGGATTCCGTAATAATAGAGCCGACAAGCGGTAATACGGGAATAGGTCTTGCAGCTATAGCGGCTGCTAAGGGCTATAGGATTATTCTTACCATGCCTGAGACTATGTCGGTAGAGCGAAGGAATATTCTTAAAGCATATGGAGCAGAGATTGTGCTTACAGAAGGTGCTAAGGGTATGAAGGGTGCCATCGCAAAGGCTGAGGAATTAGCAAGTGATATACCGGGTAGCTTTATTCCGGGACAGTTCGTCAATCCCGCCAATCCCGCTATGCATAAGGCAACAACGGGACCTGAGATTTGGAATGATACAGACGGAAAGGTTGATATATTTATTGCAGGTGTGGGAACCGGCGGAACAGTATCGGGTGTCGGAGCATACCTTAAGGAGAAGAATCCTGATGTTAAGATAGTAGCGCTTGAGCCTGAGGATTCACCTGTATTATCTGAAGGTAAGGCGGGAGCACATAAGATTCAGGGAATCGGAGCAGGCTTTGTTCCGGATACCTTAGATACCAAGGTGTATGATGAAGTAATAACAGTATCTAACGATGATGCTTTTGAGACAGCGAAGCTTTTAGCTAAGAAGGAAGGAATATCTGTAGGTATATCATCAGGCGCGGCATTATTCGGTGCAATTGAATTTGCCAAGAAGCCTGAGAATAAGGGCAAGGTAATTGTAGCACTCCTTCCGGATAGCGGAGACAGGTATTATTCTACGGCACTTTTTGCTGAGTAAGACAGAAGGTGAATTGATATGAGATTTTCAACGAGAGTTGAATATGGAGTAATTGCACTTGTCGACATCGCAAAGTATTCAGATAGCAAGAATGTTGTTACCGCAGTCGAAATATCTAAGCGTCAGGGCATATCTAAGAAATATTTAGAACAGATATTGCCCTTGCTTAGACAGGATAAAATGATCAAAGCACAGAAAGGACTCAATGGCGGTTATCACCTTGCAAAGGATACATCAAAGATAACGATGTATGATGTTGTTAATGCTTTAGACCCCAAGGTCTTCGAAGAAATGGAGATTGAAGACGGTGAAGATAATGGTGAGTTGAAGCGTGCGGTAAATAAGCTGTTTTGGGATAAGATTAATCGCAGTATGATTGAATTTGCCAAGGAAAAGACACTTTCGGATTTTGTCAAAGAGTGTGAAGATGAGACAATGGCAAAGTGGGATATGTATTTCATATAATCTATGTACTAATAAGGAATCAGAGGTATGGATTTATTAAAAGGTATAGAAAACTACATAATGTCCGGCGAGACAACTAAAGAAAGGCTTGGTCTTGAGATAGAACATTTTGTAGTGGATGAAAAAGGATTTCCTATAGAATTCAATCGTATAACAACTCTTATCAGGGATGTCGCGGTAGAGCTTAATGCTGAGATAGATTATACGGATGGCTACGTAGTAGGCTATAGTAATGATGAGTATTCAATCACATTAGAACCGGCATGTCAGCTTGAGATTAGTATTAATCCACATGCCTCTCTTGCGTCTATTGAAAAAATATACGAGGGATTCACAAAATTATTTGAGCCACGGTTGCAGGAAATGGGGTATCATTTTGTTATGAAAGGAGTGTTGCCGTTAGTTGAGCTTTCGGCTATTACTCCCGATGAGCTTACTTTGTCGCCTAAGAAGCGATATGAGTACATGGATAGGTATTTTGAGGACACGGGGAAATGTGGTAAGTACATGATGCGTTCAACAGCTGCCACCCAAGTGTCAGTAGATTACAAAAATGAGAAGGATCTTATTCGTAAACTTGTTATCCTTGAAAAGATATCGCCTATTCTTATGATAATGTTTGAGAATAAAAAGAGACACAATTCGGTTATTAAAGGAGTTATTGATAAACCACATTTATTCAGAACACAAATATGGGATGATGTTGACCCCAACAGAGCAGGTTTTTTTCCTGGTTCTCTGTTGGGTGATTTCAGTTATAAGAGAATTGCAAAAGAAGTATACAATTTACCACTTATTTTGCTTACGGATGAAGGTAACACACGTTATGTCGGTAGTAAAAGTGCTAAGGATCTTGTTGAAGATAATATTATTAATGAGGATGAAGTTGATGACAAAAGAGGTTTTAGTCTCATAGAACATTTTCTGTCAATGGGATTCTATCACTTTAGAATCAAGAAATATATTGAGATACGAGTTGTGGACGCTCTGCCTATTGACAAAGCACTTGGTTTTGCCTCACTTATTAAGGGAATCGTATATTCTAATAAGAATATAGATGTGTTGTTAGATGAATTGTCAGATATAGATAGTGTAGATAAGATTAAGGATGCAATAATTACAATTGAGGAAGATGGACTTGATGCTGTAATCTATAATAATAAAACTGCAGAAGAATGGGCTGAGTATCTTACCAAGTTGGCACTAAGCGAACTTATAGACGAAGAACGGAAGTATCTAAGGGTGTGACAAAGAGATAGTTAGACAGGAAAAGTTGTGTATCCCTATTTACCTATTGACACGGTGGGTGAGTAGGGATATAATATTTCACAGAGTAATTTAGATGTGAAAGGAGTCTTACAAAGTGATATATGCTGACAACGCCGCCACTACCAAGATGAGTGAGACGGCGAGGAATACAATGATTAAACTCTTAGATGAAGCATGGGGCAATCCATCAAGCCTGTATACACATGGACAGAAGGCTAAGGAAATTCTCGAAAAGGCAAGAGAGGATGTTGCAGGTGTAATAGGAGCTGCACCCCGCGAGATAACATTTACATCGGGAGGAAGTGAAGCCGATAATCAAGCAATAAGGACAGCAGCAGAGCTTGGCAGGCAGAAGAATAAGATGCATATTGTTTCGTCTGCATTTGAGCATCATGCAGTTCTTCATACGCTTAACAGGCTTAAGAAGGAAGGCTTTGAAGTAACTCTTGTTGATGTGCATGAGGACGGGATAATAATTCCGTCGGAGGTTGAGGCTGCAATTAGGGAAGATACCTGTCTTGTAACAATAATGTATGCCAATAACGAGATTGGAACAATTCAGCCCATTAGAGAGATTGGTGAGATTTGTCGTAGTAAGGGAGTGATTTTCCATACAGATGCTGTACAGGCAGTGGGTCATATACCGATTAATGTCGAAGACGATAACATTGATATGCTTTCTGCATCGGGTCATAAATTCCACGGGCCTAAGGGCACCGGATTCTTATATGTTAAGAAGGGCATCAGACTGACTAATCTTATCGAAGGTGGCGCGCAGGAGAAGGGCAAGCGTGCCGGCACCGAGAATGTAGCGGGAATTGCCGCTATGGCAGCAGCACTTACGGAGGCTAACGGTAAGATGGAAGAGACTTCTTCGTATGTTACCGGTAAGCGTAATAAGCTGATAGATGGACTTAGTAAGATACCTCACTCAGCAATTAACGGAGACAGCAGTAATCGTCTTCCGGGCAATGTTAATTTTTGTTTTGAAGGAATTGAAGGGGAATCACTCTTGCTTCTTCTTGATGACAAAGGAATATGCGCTTCGTCCGGCTCTGCCTGTACATCAGGCTCGTTAGACCCGTCTCATGTGCTTCTTGCAATAGGAAGGGTACATGATGTGGCACATGGTTCGCTTAGACTTAGCATTGACGAAGACATCACAGATAATGATATTGATTATATCATTGAAAATGTTACAGAGGTAGTTGAGTACCTACGTGGATTCTCACCTATATGGCGAGACTTAACGGAGGGTAAGAAAAAGTTTATATTATAGGAGGGCATGTTATGGCTTTATATAGTGATAAGGTAATGGATCATTTTCGTAATCCCAGGAATGTAGGTGTAATTGAAGACGCCAATGGCATAGGTGAAGTGGGCAATGCCAAGTGCGGAGACATAATGAAGATGTATCTTAAGATTGAAGATGATGTGGTTAAGGATGTTAAGTTTGAGACATTCGGATGCGGCAGTGCAATTGCTTCAAGCTCTATGGCTACAGAGCTCATTAAGGGTAAGCCGTTAAGTGAGGTTAAGACCTTGACTAATAAGGCGGTGGCCGAGGCCTTAGACGGACTTCCGGATTATAAGATGCACTGTAGTGTATTGGCTGAGGAAGCAATTCAGTCTGCTTTAGAGGATTACAATAACAGATCGGGCAAGGCAGAGTAATAGCCGGCTGTTAAAGCTCCTCGCAGAACTCCTTAAATATCTTAACAAGCATATGATGCTTAAGTCCGATATTTACTCCTGTTTCGCAATGAGTAAGATACACACCGTCCTTGGTAATTGTGATATTGATACCGTTATATGTATATGTATTGCTTTTGGTATCACTTGGTATGCTATCGGAATGCTCGATTAGTGGAGTTGCAGACTCCGTCATATGCTTGAAGCTATCATTAAGCAGTGAGATTTCAGAAGAATCTGTGCTGTAATGGTAGATACATTTATCCTCCATACCCTTAACGGGCATACCGGTAATGGCATGACCCTTGGGATTAATGAATAA
>CAJOIL010000034.1 GCA_905234525.1 uncultured Lachnospiraceae bacterium
ACCTAATATCATGCAATCAGCTTTAATCGATTTCGCTTATTATGATATTTATAGAGGTTAAAAGCACAAGCAATCAGCGTTAACTCCAAATTTACGTTTTCTAAGCCTCTTCTGAACAATCTTTTGTATGACCTGTCCCACTTGATAATACCAAATGTCCCCTCGGATTGTATGCTTCTGTTCATACGAAGCAAAGCTCCTTGAACTGACTCAAGATTCTCGATTACTTCTTCATGCATGGAGGTTAATTCCCTGTTTAATCTTGCAGTTCTGTTTCCTTCCTTTTTCTTACAACATTCTTCCCTATAAGGACAACCGCTACAATCTTCACATTCGTAGATTTCTTCAGTCCTTCCATATTTGTTTTTGTAGATGCGTTTGTCGTATTTATATATAAAACGTTTACCATTTGGGCAAACAAGATTGCCTTCTGAATCTCTTTTGAAATTAACTATTCTGTATGGATCCTCGCGGTATTTTTTGTCTGTTGTTTCTTTCTTAAACATGGTGAATTTCATATACTTTTCCATACCATGCTCTTCGCAGTAAATGTAGTTGTTGTAGGAACCATACCCGGCATCAGCAACCGGATATTTAGGATAATGACCATAAGTTTTATTAAACTTTTCCATTAGAGGAACGAAACATTCCATATCTGATGCATACTGTTTCACATCAATCACTGCAATGTACTCGTCACAGATAGCTGCTTGAAGGTTATAAGCAGGAAGCAATTGATCATTTCCCATGTAATCAGTTTTAATTCTCATAAACGATGCATCATTGTCTGTTTTAGAATAGCTGTTTCTTTCACTACCACATACTTCTATATGTTTGGCATAAGTTTTCAATCTTTCTTTATATTCATTTAGTTTCTCATACTGGCGTTGATAAATAGTTTTTCTGTGCCCTTTTCCATAGACAAACGTATCGAAATCAAGAGATGTTAATTGGGCATACTTTTCTATGATTTCTTCCAGATATTCAATGGCGTATTCATCCCGTTGTTCAATCTTTACCCCAAACGTACATAACACTCCGGAATTCATTTCTTCAATTAATGCAGAAATATAACCAAAAACTTTATCGCGATTTCTTATGCAGGATTTCTTCCAAACCCAAGTATACTTGTTTGCATTCGCTTCAATCTTTGTTCCGTCAATGTAAGTATGATTAAGATCTACTTTTTCCTTATTGAATATATAGGATTGATGAGGTAAGTTCATTACGAATAAAGTTGCCGAAGGTGGCAAAGGTAGGTGCCTTCATTTCATCCAACAGGTACATGAATCTTATGTCATTATTACAGAGTTTTTCGATTTCTCTTAACGAACAGTAACCGTTCTCCATGAAAGCAAACAGAATTACTTTTAGTAACTTTTCTGCATCACATCTTGGGCGACCTGTTTTGTAGCCTTTCGCTTCTACAAAGTATGGTGTTAGGTCAATGTGATCCATTACATCACAAAAAGTATAAACCGGATCAGAAATATCAATTAATTTTTCGATAACCAATGGTAATTTTAGTTGTTTTAATGTATAATTATCATTGGTTTTATAATTAGTTATTAGCATAATTTAATTATACCAAAAAGCAGCTATGAGCGCGAGCTCATAGCTGCTTTTCCGTTAGGGGAGTTTTTTTACAGCCCCATTATAACATCTTCAAATAGGTATCATACTCACTCTCCGGGATACCGACTGATTTCATTGCTTTCTCAGCGGACCACTTTTCATTCTTAATGAGCTCTCGGATTGTTTCAGCTTTTCCTTTGAGCTTTCCGCTAGTTTCACCCTCGCGTAACCCATCTTCTCTGCCCTCTTCATAATTAAGTTTCATTCTTCTCTCAAATGTATAATCTACCTTAGTCACTTCTAACACCTCCGATCTTCTGGATGTGAAAAACTCACTTAAATAGTTATTTTCAATACAGTAATCAATTGCTTTACTTATATCCTCTTCTAGTTCAGCTTCTGTCCTGCCTTTATGATACTCTCTTACCTTATCAACGAATACCATATAATCAGCAAGCCATTTGCATCGTTTCAAAAGTTCTCTATTTTTCCTACATATAATAGTTTGTCTTACAAACAGATTCTAATGACATACTTTTTTATTATCTTTTATACATCTCATTGCAATCTATGAATCTCTGCTTCAAGTTCTTTTAAACATTCAATTATTTTCTCAAATTCAGGATAATCTCCATAAATCATATTTTTCATAGCAATATAATCCTTTTTTACATCATCCATGATATAACTCGAAGGAATTAAAGAAATGTCCCTTAATGTTGCCGTCTCATAATGCACACTTTTTGCATAATAGAATTTTTGTTTAAATACAATATCTTTTGCCAGCAACTCTTTGCGCGCAAATGCCTTCTCCTTGATTGGACTATTAGCCATACAATAAACATCATACAAATGTCTTGCATATCTTGGTGGCAAACTTTTCGTCTCAGGAAAATATGCCATCTTATGCAGTATAGTTAGTTTCTCCCAAAAAGTTCTTTCGACATCAATTGTAAGTATCTCAGTTGTTTTGTGTTCAAATAATTTCGGATACTTTTCTGAAACAAACGGTTGAATCTCTGCAACATGCGAAGGAAGCCACTCAGCCAATGGTCCAATTTCAAGACGCACCCTCTTCCTTAAATATTCAACTTCAAAAAACTGTGGATAATAGAAGTTAATAACCATTTCATCATTGTTATCTATAGCTACCCACTCACCTTTCCCTAGAATCTTTTCAAGTTCACCATTCAAACATGGAACTAATTCTGTAGAATAAAATTCCGCAGCTTTCAGATTTACCATTTTATTAAACTGATCCTGCTTTGTTTTAGACCTTTCATCCCACGGATTGTCATTTTTCGGAATAACTTTTCGCCAATCTAGAATGATATCTATATCTTCGGAAAATCTTTCTATTACATGATATACCTTTGATAAACTTGTCCCGCCCTTGAAAGCAAAAGCATCTTTGTATTTACAATTATGAAAAAGATGATCTAACATAAAACAAACCCAGAAATCTTTTTCTACAATATCCGTTCTAAGTCCCATAGATAGAGAAACCGCATAAAAAACTTCCCTCTTTTCTTCCGGTGATAATTCCAAAAATCTATTCATCCTCAAGCGCACACCTTTCTTACTATATCAAAAATCCATAATGCAGAATCACTAGCATCTTTTAACAATGCAATCTTTTCTTCTCCGCTTAATCTACTTCTCAAAATCTCTATTGTATTCTCATCAATATTGTCTTTACCAAGTGTTTTTATAGCTTCTATTACCATAATAGAAATACGTGACATAAACGATATCTCTCGGTTTGTTTTATGCTTAAATGAAAGAATAATATTATCCCATACAAACTCTCTATATGGTCCATCACTTACATACGACCATACAACCGGAACTTGTGTAGATAATCCCAGTTTATTCAATGCAACATCACCACAAGGCGAAATTGTCCAGTGATATTTCTTCGCAAGAGCATTTGCAACTTTTTCCGGATCGGGCGGTATATATTCGTCCAAAACCTTACTATACTTAGGTTTTTCATATACCCCATCCATGACACGTCTTATTGCTCCTTTTTCCACTTGTCGACCCAAGCATTTTCGTATAGTAGCTAACGAGGCAATATCCTTAAAATCTGATGTAAAAAAAATGTCTCCATCCTCATACAAAGCTATTCTTTTCTTAATTTCATCGTAAATTGTACTAGCCATAGCCACCTCCTTTTGTCACGATTATTATACAACTATCGTGACAAAAGTTCAAATAGAATATTTACACACTCGTTATACACAAAAAACGCCTGCATTGGATATTGCCAATGCAGGTGGGGTATTTAGAGACTTATTTTACAGCCCCTTTTTAGTATAATATTTATCGAAAAGTTGTCTGACAATTTGCATAAGTTATAATAAAAAATTAGAAAATTTACAAAAAGTTATTGATTTTTGGTGGATTAGTTGATATAATACAGCTAGGTAACTAGACTTATAGGGAGAGTGTCTCTATTTTTAGACATAATTTACAGATCACATAAGCCATACCGGTGGTAATTTTAAGAAGGGAGGTAAGGTTATGAGTATTAATAATGTAAGCTTTAATAATAGCATACAGTATAACCCATACGTTGCTTCCCGTGATGTTAATTCTGTGGATGTCGAAGCGAATAAGAGGTCGGCGCAGACAGATAATGCATCGATTAATGAGTATGGCGACGAATTTGTACGCAGTAGCATTACCCGTACAGAGGATGGAGCGGTGTTTGCTAAGCCCGTAATTAGTGATGATGTTACGGCAAGGGTTCCTGAAGAAGAGGAGTTGCCTAAGATTGATTCATTAATAGGTTATACTACATCGCAGGTTCAGCAATTCTATTATGAAGGTCGTATTTCTCGTTATGACTACGATGTTAAGATGGAGCAGCGTGAAGAACTGCTTGCATCAGAGGAAGTAGATAACGATTCCGATGAGGATCAGAGAGCTGTGAATACGACAGATAATGCCGAGGATGTCGGAGTTAACGAACTTACAGCAAGTGAGAAGAACAAGGTAGAGGTTACCAAGGATTCTAATGACAAGGCTGTAGAGGACGAGAGACAGACTAAGGCGACGAATGAGAAGGCATATAAGGATAACAAGGAAGCGAAGAGCGAGATTGTATCTGATGCCAATAAGGATGCTGAAGCTTTGAATAAGAAGATGTCTGTTATTGGTAATGAACAGCGTGACAATGAAGAATTTGAGATAATAGAATCCGGTAATGATCCGGCAGCAACATTTAAGTTGGTGCAGAATCTTAATGATCTGGGTTCAGGCGTAGTAGAAGGTGGCACATGGAATATAGCATAGGTAAAGTAGGAAGTGGCTTTTCGACAGTTAAGCCGTTAGCGTACGGTCTATCTAATCAGTCAGTAACGTCTACATCGTTTGCTGAAGCGATGGATAGAGTAGGAGGGGCTGAGGAAGTAGGAGCGGTGACTCCGACACGGTATCCTAACGCAAGACTCGTTTCTCCAATCGATAAAGCAGAAGAAGGTGTCAGAGTTGCGAAGGCATACAATGATATCGCAGAAGGCTTTCAAGGGGTAACTAACGGATATAATAGTAAGAGTCAGGGAACCGACTACAGTACTATAGGTGCTACGGTTGATTTATACGCATAGGTAGTGTGATTTGTAATTAATGTAGGGGGCTTCGTGGTAACACGAAGCCCTTTTTTGAGCGAATACGAAGGAAGAACATGGAACAGATTGAGTTAATGGCCCCATGTCATTTTGGACTGGAAGCCGTAGTTAAGCGAGAAGTATATGACTTAGGATATGAGATTAGTAAGGTTGAGGATGGAAGAGTTACTTTCATGGGAGACTTGGAAGCTGTGGCTATGGCTAATATTCATTTAAGATGCGCAGAGAGAATCCTTATTAAGATAGGTGAATTTGAAGCGCGAAGCTTTGAGGAGTTATTTGAGGGGATAACACATTTACAATGGGAAGATTATATTCCGAAGGACGGACGATTCTGGGTTAGCAAGGCTACATCTGTAAAAAGCAAGCTTTTTTCTACATCGGATATACAGTCGATTGCTAAGAAAGCTATTGTTAAGCGCTTAAGTAGCATATATAATATAGATTGGTTTGATGAGAACGGTGAAGACTATCCGATTAGAATTACCATAATGAAGGATGTTGTAACGGTAGGTCTTGATACGAGCGGACCATCCCTACACAAACGCGGATATCGCAGGATAAGCAGTGAAGCACCGTTGTCTGAGACTTTGGCGGCAGGACTGATTAAGCTTACCCCGTGGAAGGCAGACAGGATTTTGGTAGATCCCTTTTGCGGGAGTGGTACAATTCCCATTGAAGCAGCGTTGATGGCCGCCAATATTGCACCCGGACTCAATAGAACATTTACAGCAGAAGCATGGAGTAATTTATATCCCGATAATACGTGGCAAGGAGTAAGAGATGAGGCAAGGGAATTAATTGATACAGATATTGAGACAGACATTCAAGGCTATGACATCGATTCCGATGTAATTAAAATAGCATTTAACAATGCCAAAATTGCTGGCGTAGACTCATTAATACATTTTCAGCAACGAGATGTAGCCAAGCTGTCGCATAGTAAGAAATACGGCTTTATAATAACTAATCCGCCATATGGTGAGAGGCTTATGGATAAGGATGAGCTGGGAGACCTATACTCGACACTTGGTGAGGCATATAGGAGGCTTGATGAATGGTCTATGTATGTCATAACGAGCTTTGAGGATGCTAACAGATACATTGGCAGGAAGGCAGATAAGAACAGGAAGATATATAATGGTATGATTAAGACATACTATTATCAATACCTTGGCGCAAAGCCACCTAAGAGGAGATAGATGAAACACGCAAAACCATATATCATATGCGGAGTGATTCTTTTTTTGGTATTGCTCCTACAACTTAATACGTGGAGTGCTTCATTTGGTAGCGTTGAGCAATTCAGAGGTGCTACTCTTAAGGAGGAAATATTCTATCCACTTATAGCTAAGAGCATCAATGACGAAAATCTTCTTAATATTAAGCTTAACGGAGAGGCAATTAATAACGGGTTTGACGAGGTACACGTCGGAAAGGATAAGTCCATTTTGCTTTCTTTGGATTTCGTTAGAGATAAGCTTGATTTAAGTGCATTTTATTCGGGCGGGAATGAGGCTTGTGTTATATTTAACGGCAGCGAGAATAAGGTGCCGCTTACTGTTGAGGATGATATTGATTATGTAAATGCTGATGATATAGCCGGAATTACAGGATACAGCATAAGCTCTGATTTAAGTGCTCTTTCGGTGGATATCAGCACGAACGGTAAAATAAGTACTTTGCCTGAGTCGTTTGATTTAAGATCATACAACAGAGATCCCGAGGTTATGAACCAGGGTAGTGATACGACATGCTGGGCGTATGCAAGTATTTTGGCCCTTGAAAGTGATGTTTTGCCGAGAGAAGCAGATTATGATGTGGATGCAATGATTCGCTTTAACGGTGAAGTGTCATCTAATAACAATGCCGGAGGTGCATTTACCAATGCATTAGCGTATCTCCTGTCGTGGAACGGTCCGATTAATAAATCTTCAAGCAATATTGAATTATCGGGCAATGATGTAGATGAAGTCAAGCACGTACAGGAAGCAAGATTCTATACGCATAACGATAGGAATGATATTAAGTGGGCTGTGTATAAATACGGTGGGGTGTCCACATCCATATATGCAAATGTGGCAAACTCCAATCTTAACAGCTCTAATTATTATAATATGGAGACAAATGCTTATTGCTATAATGGTGCAAACGGACCGAATCATGAGATTACCATAATAGGTTGGGATGATAATTATGATGCTTCAAATTTTGGAGTAGAGGTGCCCGCGAATGGAGCATTTATCTGTCAAAACAGCTGGGGTAAAAGCTTTGGAGAATCGGGAGTGTTCTATGTATCATATTATGATGCTAATATAGGCTCGCAGGCCGTATCGTATTCGCGAATCACAAGTCCCAATTATTATGATAATATTTATCAATACGACCTGTGCGGCTGGAAAGGCCAATTGGGATATGGACAAAGCAATGCATTGGCTGCTAATATTTATACTGCAAAGGCAGGAGAAGAGCTTTGTGCAGTCGGATTATATGCAATCGATAAGAATGCTACGGTAGATGTATATCTTGTAAGGAATTATTCAGACACTGACAGTCTAAAGGAGCGTGAAAAGGTTGCAAGTCGTACATTTGATACAGCGGGCTATTATACAATAGAATTAGACCATCCTGTTGAACTTCAATCGGGAGAACAATTTGCAGTTGTTATAGATATAAGAATTCCCGGAGCTATTCGACCTGTTGCTATAGAGTATAAGGTTAGTGACAGTGATGTGAGTGTTGAAGTGGATGATGGTAAAGGATACATCAGCAGGGATGGAATGAATTGGGAATCGGTAGAGGAGAAGGCAAACGGCAATCTATGCCTTAAAGCATATACTAAGAATGTAGGTGTTTGATATGGAACGCAAGATAATGACGATTTTCGCCGGTGTCTTATCGGGTGTTATGTTACTTAGCATGGTACTGCTGATTGGAATTGACGATATTCATTATAAGTCCGAGGTGCTTGCTAAGGAGGCAAGTGAATCCGAACAGCTTAAACAATCTATTGCTGATAGAATTCGTGATGAAGCTGCGAATGAAGCTGAGCTTGCAAGCTTTGCGGATAAAGGACAGATTAGAATTGCTATTCCAAGTGGAGTTGATACCGGGGCTATACGGTATAACGAGGATACATTGGATAGGTTTTATCAGATAGTTATCCCCAATGTTGGAGAGGATTATTTTGATTCTAATCCTATTATGGGAACTGTAGGTAATATCGAAGATTTTAGTGCATATGAAGATGATAATAATGCATATTTTGATATTACATTGAATAATGTCTACAGTGCAAGGGCAACTATTGAGAATGGATATTTATATATTGCATTTGACAATCCTCATAATGTATATAACAGTGTAATTGTTATTGATGCAGGTCACGGAGGCAGAGATGTAGGCGCTGTCGAGGGAAGTAGCTATGAGAAGACGATAGACCTTGATATTGTGTACAAGCTCAAAGAATTAATTGATGCAGACCCAACGATTATGGCATATTATACGAGACTTGGAGATACCAACCCTTCATTAGAAGAGAGAGTCAGTCTTGCTAATGATGTCAATGCAGACTTGTTCTTAAGTGTACATAACAACTCGCTTTCGGGCTTTGGTGCTAATTCTACATCGGGTACGCAGGTATTATACTATGCAAGTGATGTGACCGGTTTATCGATGAGATTTGCAGATATCTGTCTTGAAAAGCTTTGCAGATATCTGAATAGTACTAACAAAGGCTTGGTGAACGGAGATGATATTTATATCATACATAATTCCAAATCTCCGGTAGCTCTTGTGGAAATCGGATTTTTGTCTAATCCTGAGGATTTGGCGAAGCTCAAATCAGATGCTTATCAAAAAGAATGCGCAAAAGCGCTGTATGATTCGATTAAAGAGATGATTAATGAGACTTATGTGGAATAGGAGTAATTTATGAGAATAATATTTGCAACAGGTAACGAAAATAAAATGCGAGAGATACGGGAGATACTCGGCGATATAGGCCCCCAAATTCTCTCAATGAAAGAAGCAGGCATATCAGCGGATATTGTTGAGGATGGTGATTCGTTCGAGGCAAATGCTTTGATTAAGTCAAAAGCAATATCAAAATTGTGTGATGACATTGTGCTTGCAGATGATTCGGGTCTGGAGGTAGATTATCTTGATAAGGCGCCGGGTATATATTCCGCAAGGTATATGGGTGAAGACACATCATACGATATTAAGAATCAAGCGATAATTGATAAGCTTGACGGAGTGCCTGATGAGAAGAGAACAGCGCGATTTGTTTGCGCTATGGCAGCAGTTCTTCCGAGCGGAGAAGAGATTGTAACACGAGGCACGATAGAGGGTATTATAGGATATGAGATTGCAGGCGAGAATGGATTTGGATATGATCCGATATTCTATGTGCCGGAGTTTGGATGTACCACTGCCGAGATGAGTGCAGTTAAGAAGAATGAGATAAGTCATAGAGGCAATGCGCTTCGTAAGATGAGAGATAAGCTGATTGCGGCGGGAATTACTAAGTAGATTATTTGTTTGGATGGGAAATGTGTATGAGAATTCTTGTGATTAGTGATACGCATGGAGACGACAGAGATATAGACAGACTTCTTGAGGTTGTAAAGCCTGATAGGATATATCATCTGGGTGATTCGCAGAATGATTGTCGATATCTTACTGCTGTGGCAACATGCCCGGTTGAGATGGTTAGGGGTAACTGCGATTGGTCGTCTGATATGCCGAATAATGTAGTGCTTAATGTAGGTAAGCATGTGCTGTACTTAACTCATGGCCATAAGGAGAGCTGTAGGTCGAGCTACAGTGGCTTAATTAAGGCGGCAAGAAAGGTCGGAGCTGACTATGTATTATATGGACATACGCATCAGCCTGAGATAGAAGAAGTAAGCGGAATAACAATAATTAATCCGGGTAGCCTGACATTGCCGCGTACATATGAGAGGCGAGGTACATACTGCGTGTTAAATGTGGATAAGAACGGAGATATAGAGCCTGTAATAAGATATGTTGACATGTTGCCGAGTTATAAGTAGTTAGTTATAAATAAAAGCAAAATGCGCCAAAAACAATAGAAAATTGTTGACAAAGAACAAGTGCTTTAGTATAATAATCGTTGCGTTGTGATTATACGCCAATCGGGGTGTGGCTCAGTTTGGCTAGAGCACCTGGTTTGGGACCAGGGGGTCGCAGGTTCGAATCCTGTCACCCCGAGTCTACTAAAATATTTTATTTGATAAAGACCTATTACAGGTCGAATTTATGCGGGTGTAGTTCAATGGTAGAACACCAGCCTTCCAAGCTGGATACGTGGGTTCGATTCCCATCACCCGCTTGTAGTATATAGGGATACTACATACGTGTTCGTAGCTCAGCTGGATAGAGCAACGGCCTTCTAAGCCGTGGGTCGGGGGTTCGAATCCCTTCGAGCACGTTTATTGCATTTATGGAGCAATTTATTGGGCTATCGCCAAGCGGTAAGGCACTGGATTTTGATTCCAGCATTCGCAGGTTCGAATCCTGCTAGCCCAGTGGTGTTAGTTCACTTTGATAGTAGGATCCAACATTTGCACTACGTGCAAATGTCGCTGTGTCGTAAGAGTTTTGTCACTTGCGATGCAAGTGACTTTAGACTATAGCAGACATAAGGTTCAACATTTCGCTTCGCGAAATGTCGCCTGGTCACAAGGTTCCGTCGCTTCGCGACACCTTACGACGTATGGTGGGCGTGGCGCAGTTGGTTAGCGCGCCAGATTGTGGCTCTGGAGGCCGTGGGTTCGAATCCCACCGTCCACCCTTTCGTGGTTCATAGCAGCCGGAAGACCTAACATTTCGCTACGCGAAATGTCGTATGCAATCCCCGAAGGGGTTGCCTCTAACCCGTTCGTATCCCCGCTGCGCGGGCACACGACATGGGACACTAGCTCAGTTGGTAGAGCACTTGACTTTTAATCAAGTTGTCGGGGGTTCGATTCCCCCGTGTCTCAGCACTTGATAATCGCTTAATTGCATAGGCAGTTGAGCGATTTTTGTTATAAAATAAAAGAGGATTTAATAAAATGAAAATTTATAATGATATCGAAAAAATTCCGACTGGCAGAGCTTCCGATAAGATAACGGACGGATGCCTCATTCTTGAAGGAGGAGCATGGAGAGGCCTATATACACTTGGTGTATTGGATTGTCTGATGATTAATGATATTAATATCAGAACAACCGTAGGAATATCAAGCGGAGCGTTATGCGCACTGGGATACACAGCAGGTCAGATAGGCTGGGGCGCAAGGATTGATTTGTTATACAGGCATGATCGTAATTATTGCGGATTAGGTGCTTATAAGAGAGACCACGGAATTACAGGCTTTTCCTATCTGTATGGGGAAATTCTTGATAAGCATCCTCTTGACGAGGCAGCACTAATGAATCCAAATAGACGTATGCTTGCAGGTGTAGCCAATATGCATACAGGCAAGATGGAATATTTTGAGAAGGGCAAGGATGATATTTTGCGCGGAGTACAAGCATCTGCGACAGTGCCATATGTTTCCAGGCCGGTTATGATTAACAATGTGCCGTACTTAGACGGTGGCTGTATTGATAAGATACCGTATGAATGGGCAAAGGAAAATATGCCGAGTAGCAAGATAGTGGCTATTAAGACGCGTGAGTGGAGTTACCGCAGAAAAGAAAAGCCAATTAAGATAGCGGGGGTAATGTATAAGGATTATCCTGAATTCTTATCAGCCATGAATAAGGCTAATGCACGATTTAATCGTATGACAGATGAGCTTGCCGAAAGAAACTCGAAGGGAGAAATATATGTAATTGCTCCCTCCGAGAAGGTTGAAGTATCACGCTTCGAGGGTGATTTAGATAAGCTCGGCGATTTATATTGGCGTGGATATTATGATACAGAAAGACAAATTGATGCCATTAAGCTATATCTTTCTGATTCTTCTGATTCATAATCAGCATTTGCAATCTGTTCTCCAGGTTGGCGAAGCTGACATCCGGGTCATAATCGAGCGGTAGTAGCTCGATGTCCGGATATAATTCCTTGAGTCTCTTGCTTACGCCTCTTCCTATTACATGGTTCGGTAAGCATCCGAACGGCTGAAGTATTACGAAGTTCTTGCAGCCTTTTTCGGCATTGTACATAATCTCTGCAGGAATAAGTATTCCTTCTCCTGTGTCAAATGTGTGGTGAATCACAGGGTCACTTAGCACAGACAACTCATCCATTGACACGGATTTCTCGTGTAGGGGTTCATCCTTAGCAATGTTATCGATTAGCTTGTGAGCTACTTCGAAGAATGCATTGGTTACCTTGGACCAGAATTTGGTGTGGAATTTACGACTTGCACCGAATTCCGTAATTTGCTTGCCTTCACAATAGTATGACTTCTGAAGTACGTCAGTCATCTTAGCTTCGATTATTTCAAAACCATTATCTTCTAAATACCTTTCTATTTCGTGATTAGCGCCCGGATGGAAGTTAAGCAGATACTCGCCGACGATTAGTACGGTAGGCTTTCTTACACTGTCATCATATTTCACTTCCGCTAAGCGCTTTAATGCCTTTTTAAAGCCTTTGATAAGACCAAAGCTTCCGCTACGCACCATTCCATCCGTAAGGTAATCCATGCTATCATTAAATGCTTTATCAGCACTTCCTTCCACTAATTCGTACGGACGCTTCTTTCTAAGTATTTCTTCGAGTGTATCAATCATCGGAATTGATAAGCATAATCTAAGAAGTGATAATGGCTTGATTCTGAATCCGGGGTGTAGGTCGTGGTAGTCTACATCATCATTTGTTACGATTTCAATATCCTCATAGCCTGCATCATCAAGAGCCTTCCTAAGTATGGTCGCATAATGTGGCAAACGACAACAGCCAAGGTATTTAGCCATACCAACAGATGTAGAATTAAGGTCATACTCGCCACTTTCCAGTGCGCCGAGTATTTCGCCGACAACTATCTGCGCCGGGAAGCATATGTCATTATGTGTATATTTCTTGCCGAGTCGAATAGCTTCTTCACGGCCTACATCGAGAGGAACAGCCTTAATGCCCTGTGATTTGAAAGCAGCCGTCATAACCTGGCAGAAGGCATGCGAGCTGTTGGGGATAAGAACAGTCTTCTCCTTACGATGCTTCTTTGTAAACTTAATAGGATAAGGATCGTTAAGAGGTTTGACATCATATGTAATATTTTTTCTGCGCTTTCGTTCGATTGTTTCGATAAATGAACGTACACGAATTCTGATTGGTCCCTGCGCATCACTTTCGTCAAGCTTAAGTATAAGAGGAGCCTTGTTGCTAATCTCCTTCATCATACGAACTATCTCGTCTGAAAGAACAGCATCATGACCGCAACCGAAGCTTACAATCTGTACGTATTCCAGGTTGGGATTCTCAGCGGCCAATATACTGCTTCCAAGCATACGAGCGTGGAAGTTATTAACGATATCGATACGTGACTTTCGAAGCTCAACCTCGGGTAAGGCAGGCAAACAGTCAGCTGTAAGAACCGGTACACCCATTGAATTGATTAGCTCCGGAAGCTCATGATTGATAAGCGGATCGTTATGATAAGGACGACCTGCAAGAACAATGGCATATTGTCCTTTGGCGGTGATTTCGTCAAGCACTTCCTTGCCCTTTGCCTTAAGGTCGTGATCATATTGCTTCTGAGCAGCAGCACCCATACGTACCGCTTCGATACAAGTCTTTGAATCTATGCCGTAGGTTTCCTGCATATATTTTGATAGTTGGTTTTCCCTGTCGGAGTCGGTGTAGAAATAAAAGTATGGTGTATCGAATTTGACATCGCTTCTACGCTCGGGATTATCGGAATTCATAACAACAATAGAGAATCCCTTTACAAGCGCACAACGTGAAAAGCTTGTGTACTCGGTATTTTCTGATTCCATAACAACAACCTGAGGCATGAAGATTCTGTCAACACCCATCTTCTCTAATTCGCGAATGTGACCGTGCACAAGCTTGGCAGGGAAGCATTCGGTGTCCGATGTTACAGCATGAATTCCGTTTTCGTATATCTTACGAGTACTTACGGGAGATAGCTTAACCTTGAAGCCCAGAGCCTTGAAGAAGGTGCTCCAGAACGGTATTTCATCCCAGAAGTTAAGCGTACGCGGTATACCGATGGTAATATGCTGATCGTCCAGTAGCTGCTTATACGAATACTCGCTGAATAGAAGCTGCTTTCTGATTTCGTACATGTTGATAGGTTTATTCTTGCCTGCACTTATTTCCTTAATACGATTCTTGATATCTTCATCCTTAGGATTACCGATTACTTCGCCCTTCTCACATCTGTTATTGGTTACAAGAGTACCGCCTGTTGAGAAGGTAAGAATTGTCCTGTTGCAGTGGTTTGTACAATATGGACATGGCGAGTTGGCCTTTTGTGTATATGAGAATTTTTGTAGTTCTTCATATGTGAGAAATGTTTTTCTAAAGCCTTCCTCCTGTGACTTTTCCTTGGCTGTTAATGCTGAGCCGATGGCACCCATAAGTCCTGCGTAAGGCGCACGAATAACCTCGCGTCCAACGTATTGCTCCATAGCGCGAAGGACGGCATCGTTTTGGAAGGTACCACCCTGCACAACAATTCGCTCGCCGAGTGATGCGATGTTGGATACGCGGATAACCTTCGTAAACACATTTTCAATAATTGAACGACACAGTCCTGCCATAATGTCATTAGGCTGCTTGCCGTTACGTTGCTCTGTAATAATTGAACTATTCATAAATACCGTGCAGCGACTTCCGAGCTTCGCAGGATTATCTGACGAAAATGCGCTGTCAGCGATATCTTCTGTTTCAATATGAAGAGTAGAAGCAAAATTCTCCAAGAATGAACCGCATCCCGAAGAGCAAGCTTCATTGACAACGATATTGGTAATGATTCCGTTTTCAACCCAGATGGCCTTCATGTCCTGTCCGCCGATATCGAGGATGAAGCTTGGGTTGTCGACGTATTTAGATGAGGCGAGGCAGTGAGCAACCGTCTCGACGATATGCGCTTCAGTACGGAATGCCTTGTTGAAAAGGAATTCGCCGTAACCGGTAGATGCAGCAGAAATAATTTCAAGCTTAGCACCCGCATCTTCATATTTCTTGTAAATGTTAAGAAGAGCCGCCTTCGCTACATCGAGCGGATTACCTTCGTTATGAGAGTAGTACGAATCAATAATTTCTTCGTCTTCGTTCATAAGGACAAGCTTAGTTGTGGTTGAACCGGAATCGATACCGAGATATGCCCTGACATGCTCGCCCTTAGATGGCTGATAGTTAGGCATTGACATCTTCTTATGGCGCTTTTTGAATGACTCTAAATCTGAGTCTGATTTAAAGTAGAGCTCGCCTGTCAGTATCTCATCGTCATCGTTATCGCTTGCGTTCTTTAATACATTTAACAGGTTGTCAAGAGTATATTCGGAAGAATCTTGGTGCAATTCGTTAACGGATAATGCCGCACCGTATGCCACCATCATCTCCGGAAATTCAGGCACAATAATATCTTCTTTTTTTAGATTAAGTCGCTCTGCAAATACATCAATGAGTCTCGGGTGATATGTAAGAGGACCGCCCTCGAATGCAACGGGAGGAATTATATCCAGTCCCTGTGATAAACCACCTATTGTCTGTTTTGCAATAGCATGATAGCTTGATAAAGCAATATCAGGCTTCTTAACACCTTGGTTAAGAAGTGCTTGTATATCGGTTTTGGCAAATACACCACAACGACCTGATATATCGTATAGGCTGTTGCCTTCCTTAGCCATATCGCACATATCGGTCACATCGATATTAAGTACGGTTGCAACCTCGTCAATGAATGCACCGGTACCGCCTGCGCAGCTTCCGTTCATACGCATATCATAGACTTGAGGCTCTTCATTGTCGTCTTCTCTGAAGAATATTATCTTGGCATCTTGTCCGCCAAGCTCAATTGCAGTTCCGACCTTGTCATATTCCTTCTTCAAGGCAATGGAATTGGCAACCACTTCCTGTGTAAATGGCACATCAATTCGCTTGGCAAGATTACGCGCGCCCGAACCGGTCATGCAGTATTTGAAATTATCATTACCGATAACATCCTTTGCTTCGTTAAGTAAGGTGATGATGCTTTCTCTTTGTCTTGCAAAGTGTCTTATATATTTGTGATAAATCATCTCGTTATCTCTAACGATTGCTATCTTAGTTGTTGTTGAACCGACATCGATTCCGATTATTATATTCTCGTTACTCATTTTATAATCCTTCTATGTGTAATAATTATGTCAATTCGGTTTGTCTTTAACCAAGTCTTCCTATTATATACCAAAATCGGTAAATGTTAATAGATAAATCATGCTGAAAAATGTGTGTAAATAAATTTTTGAATTGTGTATTTCTTGAAGAATCCAATACTATAATTATGCCAGAGCAGAGTTTTTTGCTGAAGAATTTTAGAGATACTTTTTTTAGGTATATGGC
>CAJOIL010000035.1 GCA_905234525.1 uncultured Lachnospiraceae bacterium
TAAGGTAACCGACTTCTATCATCCTAATGATGAGGGCGGACTTATGTATAACGATCCCGATATCGGAATTGAGTGGCCGTTTAGTGATGACTTAACTGAGGCAGACTTAATCTTATCAGATAAGGACAAGGTCAATCAGTCATTTAAGGATTATTGTGCCGGCGAGGGCATGAAGCTTAGTTAATACACCCGGGGTAGCGATAGCTACCCTGTTTTTTTACTCTTATTCATTGCGAACTATCTCGGCACGCCCGAACTAAAGCTATAACTTGACTCAAGCCAACAGGGTAGCAGGCGCTACCCCAATTTTTTAGCCATTTTCTCCGAAATATATAGTACTATGAATAGGAATTTACACACACCAAGACAACTTAATAAGCTATTATCTATCGCACTTGCAATCGCACTTGTCTTTGGAATAACACTCGGCACTCCAATATACTCAACCGCCGAAGAATATAATGGCGACGCAACCGCCGAAGAATATAATGGCGACTCGACTACTGAAGCGTATAACGGCGACGCAACCGCCGAAGAATACAACGACAACAATACTAAGTACGCCACCGGCCTAGAAGACACCATCGTCGCAGAAGACGACGTCACTATAGAAGAGTACGCTAACAAGGCTGAAGAGGAGAGCACCTCTAATTTCGTTAATGCCGCCAAGGGTACTGACAGCTATTGGGCTAAGTTCTCTGTGCCATACTACAGCTATCAAGAGGGCTTATCTGAAGGACAGATTGCCCTGTATAATAAGCTGTATTCATCGCTATACAGCATGATTGACGGCGGAGTTGATTTTACGGATACGTATAAGAATGATGACGGAGAGATTGTTCAATATCTGACTCCTGCTGTTACATTTAACGGACTTAGTAAGAGGGAGGCTGTACGAGTAGGCTATATGATGCTCTATGAGCACCCTGAGTTATATTATCTTAATACAGTTATTAAGATTGATAGAGTTGCCGATACTGATGATTATTACATCAGACTTGGAGTATACGAAGACTTCATTAGCGGCAAGGCACGTGCCGAGTATTCTGCAGCTCTTGCTGATAAGATTAACTGGTATTTAGAGCAGGTAACCGGCGAGACTGTTTACGATAAGGAGCTTAAGATACATGACCTTATCTGTGAGAATGTAGTATATGATAAGCAAGCCAAGTATACTCAGAGCATCGTATCTGCACTTCTTGACGGTCGTACTGTATGTGCCGGATATGCGGAGTCATTTGTGCTTTTGTGTCGTGCCTTTGATATACCTGCAACGACTGTAACAAGTGAACCTCATGAGTGGAGCGAGGTGAAGCTTGGTGATTATTGGTATGCAGTTGATGTTACGTGGGACGATCAGTCCGGTAATTATAATTACTTTAATAAGAGTGATGATACTATTAAGGGCTATAGCGAAGCAGCCAAGACTAATCACACTGTAGAGAGTGAGCCTTGGGACTACGTGGGAAGACCCGCATGTAATTATGACTATGGCGATGAACAGGGTTACGTTGAATTATATAGATTATGTCATCCGTTTTCGGGCGAGCACTTCTACACTACAAGCTTTGCAGAAGCCATAGCGTTAGCTGATGTAGGCTGGAGCCTGGAGGGCGTAGCATGTCGTACACCTAAGATAAGCAATGAACCTATATATAGATTCTATATGCCGCTAACGGGCGATCATTTTTACACGAATAGTGCAGTAGAGAGAGATGCGCTTATTGCATCCGGCAACGTATACGAAGGCATTGCTTGGTATTCGGATACTAATAAGGCTAAGCCGATTTATAGATTATATAATCCTGCAGCCTTTGTGGGATCACATCATTATACAAGTAATTCGGAGGAGGTATGGACGCTCATATCTACGGCCGGCTGGCAATACGAAGGAGTAGGCTGGTACGGACTATAATTATTATATTAGCTTTAAGCCTGTCATGTACAGGCTTTATTTTTGTGCCTATAAATGCTGAGGCGAGAACGACAGCAGCTTATTATAAGAAGCCGGTATTATCTGTTGTGGGTGATAGTATTTCAAGCTATTATGGCTATGAAGTATTTAGCTTATACGGACCGGAGTGGGGTAAGGGGCTTACATATATGCCTCAGTCGGATATGTGGTGGTCACGTGTGGCTTACGGCAATAATTATGATATTGGCTATCCCGGTGGTGTTGTTTCCGGCAAGGTATCATTAAGCGATAATCAATATTTATCATTAAGGTATCAGGAGAGACTTAATAAGCTTGATAGCTATGGCGCTCCGGATTATATCGCTGTGTATGGCGGAACCAATGACGCTTCTAATATGGTAAACGGCTTGAATTTTCTAAATAGCTATAGGGCGTTGGTTAATAAGCTTCATAGTATGTATGATGGTGTCAAGCTAATATTGATGGCGCCCGGATATTTCTTGAATTCTCAGGATAATACAAGATCAAGTGACTACGATAGTATGATTAATACCTACGCTAATAGTATAGCTGCGCTCGCTAGGGAGGATAATGATTATTTCGTGGACCTTCGAGGTGCTACCGATACGAATTGCGACCTTCTTGATTCCGTTCACCCTAACAATGTGGGTATGTTTAAGATTGCCGGTGCCTTTATGAATCAGCTTAATTCACAAAGAGGCAGTGTAGGCATTGAATCTATTCGCGCAGGAATTGACTACGATTATTATATTATTAAGGTAAATGCGTATTCAAATATTGGTGGCCTTCTAAGATACAGATTCCGTCTGACAGATGATTCTACCGGTGAAGTAATATACGATACTGACTGGAGCTATAATAATTGCTATGAATTACACGAGGTTAATCCATGGACCTCGTATACGGCATATGCTGAGATTGACAGTAACAATGATGGCAAAGCTGATGATAATATGACTAAGACGTGGTCTTACTTGACACCTAAGAGAGTAGGTACTACTATATATAATGGTGTGGATTACAGTAGAGTGTATAATTATAACTATTACGTGGAGACATATCCTGACCTATATAACGCATTTAAGAATAGCCCAAGTTATGCAATAGAACACTTCGTTACAACCGGGATGAATGAAGGAAGACGTGGCAACGAATCCTTTGATGTAAGAGCATATCGCAATAGATATTCAGATTTAAGAAGAATATTTGGATGGAATGATTTAAGCGCATATTATCACCATTACATCAACTGCGGATACGCCGAAGGGCGTAGTATAAATAGCTGTGACTTTGTCGTAGACCCTATTCATGATTTCTGTGGTGTTGATTTTTCGCCGATATATGATTATGATTATTATAGGAAGAATAATCCTGATGTTGTAGCAGTCTATGGAGATGATGATATAGGAATATTAGGTCATTTCATATTCTGTGGCATGAGGGAAGGTCGGCAAGGAAGTGCTAAGTTCAATGTGTTTACCTACGCCGGCAACTATCCGGATTTGCTTAATGCATTTTTCTGTGACTTGCCGCAGTACTACCTTCATTACCTACTATCCGGCAAGGCGGAAGGACGTGTGGGATCTTAAGTATATGTAATAACCCATGGTAAAATACGGATAGAATACATACTTAGTAAGGAGGAGCTATGGACACTCATATCGACAGTCGATTGACTAAGCGAAAGCGTCAGCCGATATGGATTATAATATACATTTTTATGTATATTGCTCTTTTTTTGATATTATGTCTTAGGTCTCCGATTGATTTTGGAACGTCTTACTTGTGGGGTGAAGACGGTATTGTTTTGTATGGGGATGCTGCTGAGCTTGGCATAGGAACAGTCTTTGCTTCGTCTAATGGCACATATTGGGTTTTACAGCGCCTGATAGGATATATCATTTATATTGTATTATATCCGTTCAATGCGCTTAGATTATATCCTGCTGTGCTGTCAATCATAACTAAGCTGATTGAGACGTTTGCATTTTTCTATTTTACAAGTGATAGATTTGAGAGGATTGTAAAGTCAAGATGGGCTAGGTTTTTCATAGCTATATCTTTAATACTTGCAATACCGGATAATGCAGTTGATCTTATTAACTGTGATACTTCGAGTCCGTTTATACTTATATTTGTCGTTTTTCTGATAGGCTTTAATGCCTTCTATAATCGTGACACCCTGAATGTCGGCGAAGGAATATTCTTAATTCTTATGGGCTTTTCGTCTGCGGCAGTACCCTTTATTGTGGGAGTGGCATTTCTTTGTTTGATATTATTCATTTATTACAATAAGGAGCGATTTAAGACTAAGTGGTTTAAGGTACATTTATGTAAATATATTGTTGCTTGTCTTGGCACGACGATTAGCTTTATTGTTCAGGTTTCAAGCATATTATCATATGGACGAACCAGCGGAGTAGAATTTGATTTATTTGAAAGGCTTTGGAATAATTGCTTCTTTTGGGCATGGATGCCATACAGCAATTATTTTAAAGGGGATATAGTACGAACTGCTTTATTGGTGGGAATGGCACTGTGGATTGTGCTTGCTGTTATTTCTAAAATGAAGCCGATAGCAGTATTGTATAGTATTGCATTTAGTGTTACCTTTTCACTCATGTGCTCTATGGCGTTTTCCGTGGGAGAATATTACCTGCCGGAATCTGCTATGACAACTGTAGCAGGCAGATTCTGGAGCTTGCCGTATCAGATTGCGGCCTTTTATTTGGGTGTTGCAATATGGCGTTTATGGAACAGTTACGCCTTTAGAAGTGTTGCGATTGTATTGATTGCAGTTGAATTAAGTATATTGTTGCCGCATTATCCTATTAAGGAATTGGGCACGGAACAGCATTATATAGATATATTTAACAATAATGTGGAGTCTCTTGATAAAGATGGTGGTGAGTTATTGGAAGTAATAATCGGCCCTTGGGACCCGTTCTATATGCGTGTGCCGATTGATTTAGATGACGAGTCCTTAAGCTGTATTGAAGATACTGAAGGTGTGCTTGACCAGCACCCCAAGACTACGTTATGTTATTCTGTTACAGTGCCTGAGGATTTAAGTAATCCCATTACGGGAGCATATTTATCGATTGATAATAGGGCGCGAATAATCGGCATGTATAATATCGATAGGAATAATGACGGAACTTCAACAATAGAATTTAGGCTCATGAATTTAGCTACGTTTATAACGCCGGACACCAGATTCGACGTATATATTAGGCACTAGTGTGTCAGCACACTAGCTTATCGTAAGCCTCTTATATGAGGATTCTCCCGTAATCATATCGGTAATTACGATATAGATATCCGCCCCGCGTTCTAACCTACAAGGTATCTCTGTTGTATAGCCGCTAAGGTAAGTCATGCTGTTGGTAATAGAGTTAGACACATCAAGTCTTAGGTCACGCATCGTATCATACAAGACTAACTCCGAAGCAACACCCGAACCAACACCCACTTCAATTCGATAATTGAAGGTGTTAGTGCGAGGAATCAAAGCCCATCCCTGCAAATACGTCATATCATTGAAGCTTCCGTATTTTGTAACAACACGAGTGTCGTGTTCTATGCTATCTATGCTCGCCATGATATCTTCATTACACGTCATATCATTAAGCGAAATTCGCCTATTGTAAATCTTATACGGTACGTCCTCGATTCCGTCATGCGGCAATTCCTTATCGGACCATATATGCATTTTCGAGCCATCCGCGTTAAGTTGCAGCAGCCCAATCTTGTAGCTGTACAAGTGCGTTGCAAGCAGCTTCCTGTCTATATTACACTCAAAGCCTTCCGTAAGATTAGCCACATTGAACTTCTCACTTACATCCTTCCTTGGTAATGTATCTACAGGGCATGAATATACCTGTCCCGCCTTATTGCGAAGTAATATATATCTTTTTGAATTAAGATCCGCCATAGGATTATTGCTAAACGCCCAACCTCTGATACGAACCATATCGTCCTTTAGAGCCTCATCAATATTAAGAGTAAGCTCTGTAGGCGCAACCTCATAGGAGTCGGATAGGACTGATACGTCATAATTATGTACACCTATGCCATACATATCAATATCATAATCAGCACGGTCTACGGAAAAATTATCATTATGGAAAGGGTCCTTGGCAAATAAGTCAGGATGCTTATCGTATAAGATGTTTCGTTCCTTTTTGAGGCGTTCCTTCTTCTCATCGGAAATATCGTCATATCCGCGAGAAAATGACTCGTGATGATATAACGACACATCGGGACGAACGACATTGTAGTAGCCCGCCTCATACAGATTGAAGCACATATCTACATCATTATATGCAACTGTAAGGTCCTCGTCGAATCTGCCTGTCTCATTATATTTTTCACGCGATACCATAAGACAAGCACCTGTAACGGCAATCCAATTATATGTAAGACGATTACGGCCGAAATAGAAAATCGGCTCATCTGAGGTACCCATATACATATGAACAGGTCCAACCTTAAGATTGGTAATTCCTATGTGCTGTATTACATCACTATTGGGATATAACAGCTTTGCGCCTACGGCACCGGTATGGGCTTGCTGCGCTTGCCCAACCATCTTGCCAAGCCAATCGCTATTAATTGCCTCTACGTCATCGTTAAGAAATAGCAGAAATGAGCCATCGGCATGCTCTGCGCCCAGATTACACATTTTAGAGAAGTTGAAATCCATTGGCTCGTAAATATATGTTGCGTTGTGCCCTGTAAGCATTGCTGCAATTTTATCCTTATAATATTCATCACTGCCGTTATCAACAACAATTATTTCATAGTTAGGATAATCCGTGTGTTGGTCAATAGCTTCTATACATGTTCTAAGCATATTATAATTGTCTTTTGAAGGAATTATTATGCTGACCTTAGGAAAGCCGACTGTAGCGTATTCTATATGATGCTGGAATACCTCTTCATCATAAGTAACCGTTCCTTCAATTCCTCTTCGCTTAAGTGTCTCCTCCTTGAGTCGCTGGGTGGCACTGATGACGTAAGGCTTAGAGCTAATGTCTGATGCAACCGATTCCTTACGCTCGCGCCAGTGATATAGTACACGCGGAACATGACCTACACGCTTATTATCACTAAGCTCCATGAATCTTAAGACAAAGTCATAATCCTGAGAACCGTTGAATTCTGTTCGAAGTCCACCTGTCTTAACAACTAATTCCCTGCGATAAACAGACAAGTGATTGGTATAGTTTAACGACAGCATTGTATCAGGCGACCAATCCGGCTTGAAGAATGGATTATTAAGCTTTGTTCCGTCTTCAGAGATTCTGTCCTCGTCTGTATAGATGAAGTCGCACTCGGGATGCTCATTAAGGTAATATACAATCTCTGCAAATGCTGTTATTTCAATTAAATCATCGCAATCCATAAACGCAATGAATTCGCCCTTTGCAGAAAATATGCCATCATTGGTGGCAACAGAGATGTTACCGTTTTCTTGTCTGTAGATAACATTAAGGTTAATATCATCCCGATTCTTGTATTGCTCTTCATAGCTATTAAGAACATCTCTAACCGATTCCATTGTTGAGAAATCATCAATAAGCCACAGCTCCCAGTTATGATATGTCTGGTGGGTTATAGAATCGATACAGGCTCTAAGCATATCATCAGCCACGTTATATACAGGTATTACAACCGAAATCAGAGGCTCATAATCCTGCTTAATATATGAAGGCTTGATTAAGTAGTGCTTTTTAAACCATCTTGTATAAGCCATAGCTTCATATTCGGCCTTATCGGCGGCTTTTAAGTAAGCCTTCTCTTCTTCTGTCATATTGCCGTCAGCAGCGTCGGTTATTTGCGAATCGTCATTTGTTGTTTTGTTTTTTGTTAATTCTTGTTCATTCATAGTAATTTCCGATTATTGTAATTTGCGCTTTAGTCTGGCTGTAAAGCTGTTGCGATAACTGTTAAGCTCATTCTGATCCATAACAAATTGATCCTTGAGCTTGTTGAATTCTGTACTTGTTTTGTCTGCGGTTTTTTTGTAGCTGTTAAGCTCTTGTCGTTTAGCCTCCAATTGACCGCTTATATGCTTGTTTGCGGCAATGTAAGCGTTGTTTTCTATATTAAGTCGCATGGCATCCTTTTCAAATTGCTTTCCTATGTCAAAGTAATCAAAGCGATCCCTTAAATCCTTAAACGGAATAACTGCGTTATCGCTGTCTATTACGGCCCTCTCAAGAGGCGTTATACCCAGTGTAATGTAATCATTAAGCTTAGATTCCATTGCAAATAATAATTGCTCGCAATCGTCATTAACATTAATCATATCAAGTATATCATTCCAGGGAAGTGTAGCTTCAACCTGATACCTTTGATAGAAGAAGTACAGTGCTCTATAGACAATGAACTGAAGCGGAATCGGAAAATCAAATGTCCATTCATAATCGATAAGCTGCCATGTACCGTCATCATCTACAATAATATTATCAAATATCATATCGATATCATTAACCTTAGCCGAACTAAAATTAAATGAGTCAATGTTATCGTATTTACCGAAGACATTGATGAATTCATCGGTTACGGTAAACGGCTCGTTGGCGCCGTAAGAAATAATATCGATAAAACGCTTTATCTCAGCCTTAAGCGCGTCTGAATCTTCATTTTTTATTAATTTGATAAATGTATCAGTTAAAGGCACTCCCTTAGCGAAATCATTGTATAACCTTCCGTCGTCAATGTGACTTCCCGTAATGGTCATTTTGTCGCCGTAGCGTTGTGACAAAGCCTTATACATATTAACCATATGCTGTAAATGCTTCCGTCCCTCTTTATAGAGAGCGTGTTTAACAATTAACTCGCTACCGTCATCATCCTTAATTCTATCCGTTCTGATTGCAAAGTCCAAACATCTGTCTGTTGAATACTTAGTATATATCAGTTCGCCTAAATACTTAGCGTGTGCCAAATTATCAGAAGTCGATGAGCAATCGGATGAAGTAATCTTAATCAGATAAGAATTGGAAAATTCAGGAAACAGACCTGCCTTGATGAGACTGTCATATACCTTGCATTCATCAAAAAGTATATATCTGTCCCTATCTATATTACGAAGATTCCTGTTAAGTTCGCCTGCTGTTGGCAGACAATCATCGGAAAATATCATTGTAGGATATTTGTAATCGGGGTAAGGGTAGTAGAATTTATAAGAAATATCGCTTATCGTTTCAAGCGTATCGGTAAGCTCGCGCTTAGACAGGGGACGAATGTCTGATAAGCCGACATAGTCCTCGATTCCCGTAAAATAATCACCATTTTGTTCTTCCTGACAGCCGGCGAAGTATTTAAGTCCCAGCTTATTCTCCATAGCTAAGAATAAGACGCCATCCTGCGTTAGCAGTGATTTTAATGAGCGAATCATGTCGCAAACCAAAGTGTTGCTTGTAATACAAAAGCTATATAAATCATACATAAGAATTAAGTCATACTTATCATTCTTATCAGCGCAGGAACTAAGCATAGAAACATCATTAACACTTTGAACCGATGCACCCCTGCCATCGAAAAGGGAAGCCATAAAGCCCTCCGGCTCGCCTACGATAAGGACATTATCCGACTCAGATGTAGGGAACCATTCGATTAAGCTTTGTCTTACAATTGTGAAATCGCTCATACTTTAGTAATCTCCACTTTGGAATTCATATCATAGAATCCGACAGTGTCTTTGTCGGATACAACCGTTATATTGAGTACATCATACAGTCGATGATACGCCGTTAATTCGCCGTTCTCATCATGTCCGGTACAGCTTATGGATAACAGATACTCTCCGCCCTGCAGGTTCATCTCCTGTGTAAAGCTTGCCACGTATTCCTCGCCTGCCTTGGCTAAGTCGATGTCCTTCTTCTCGAACATGGTGTTAGTGCCCGTAATATCGACACCCTTTATATTTTTAAATGTGTAAGTAAATATCGGGTTAGCTATATCCTCGTTAAAATGTACCTTAGACTTAATCATGAACTTATCGCCCTTAACGATGGAGTTGGTAAGAAGTCCGTTAGAATCAACCACCGCGAAGTCAACTATCTGCGCCTTACGCGAACCGTATTCATTAAGGTTGGGATTGATTGTAAAATGTGACTTCCAAAGCGAGTCATTATCACTATCCGTAATTGAACCTAAGTTAGAGTTAAGCTTCGAATCAATGTCGGTATCATCCGAATTATAAGAGCTTACAGCCGCATTGGCATCTGTACCTGTCATAACCTTCTTGTAGATATTAATCATATCCTTGGGCGAGCCTTCCTCCAGCTTACGACCGTGGTCTAATAATATAACTCTGTCACAGTACTTAGAGATACTTCCCAAGTCATGACTTACGAAGAGTATTGTCTTACCAAGCTTCTTGAAGTCATCAAATTTCTTATAACACTTATTTTGGAAGAAGACATCACCGACTGATAATGCTTCATCAACAATCAGAATCTCCGGGTCGATATTAATTGCAACCGCAAATGCCAGTCTTACGAACATACCTGATGAATATGTCTTAACAGGCTGATATACGAAGTCGCCGATATCAGCAAAATCAAGTATGTCCTGCATCTTTTCATCAATTTCTTCTCGTGAATAGCCCATCATAGTGCCGTTGAGATAAACATTTTCTATACCGGTGTATTCTTGGTTGAAGCCTGCGCCCAATTCAAGAAGTGCACTGATTCGACCATCGATTATTACATCACCGCTTGTTGCATTAAGCACACCTGTAATAATCTTAAGTATAGTTGACTTGCCGGCACCGTTTGTTCCTATAATGCCGACGGTTTCACCGCGCTTAACATCAAATGATAAGTTATGAAGAGCATAGTGCTCTCTGTACCTTGGTGTCTTCGATAAGTTGAAGGCATCAATGATACGATCGCGGTTACGGTTATATAGCTTGTACATTTTACTAACATCCTTAACTTGGATGGCATATTCTGACATCATTGTCTCCTTTATATATGTATGAGAAATGTTACTGCAACCGACACATGTCATGTCTGTAAGGGCGCTACATACTAATTATAGTACGTCTGCGAAATGCTGTTGCAATCTTCTGAAGATGGCCATACCACCCAACAGAATTATGATTGTAAATATCCAAAAGTATGCAGTCATTCCCGGTCTCTCCCAGAACCACATATTATTATATAGACTGTCTCTGTAGCCGTTAACAATGTAATACATCGGATTGGCTTTAAGAATTGTCATGGCCCAGCCCGGTATACGTCCTGCCATGGCATCCATATTCCACATAATCGGTGTCATCCACATACCAATCTGAAGCAGTACATTAACTATCTGTGACATATCACGGAAAAATACCATAATAGCCGATAGTGCATATACAAGTCCTAAGCTTAGGACAAACATACAGAATGAATAGTAGATTAACTGCAATGTATATAGCGTTGGCAGATAGCTGTAACAGCTATACAACACAACTGTAAATACTACGAAGAAAAGGTGTACGAACAGAGAAGATATTGCTTTAACAACCGGAAGTGTGCTTATTTTGAAAACGACCTTCTTAACTAAGTAGTTGTATTCAATCATAGCGATTGTTCCGCTTGATATTACTTCAGAGAAATAGAACCAGGGAACAAGACCGGCTATTAACCACAGTACGAATGGAATAGCGATACCTGCCTTAGTTGATTGTGTACCGACATTAAGAGCCTTCTCAAATACAAACCAATATACAAGCACCGTAATAATAGGCTGTACAAACGCCCATATGGTACCTAAATAAGAGCCTGCGAACTTTTGCTTAAAGTCGTTCTTGGCAAGCGACATAACAAGCTTGCGATTACTGATTACATCCCTGGGGATAATAGCGATACGGTCAATCTTAACCCATATTACAATAAGCAGGATGTCAATTACGGCGCATACAATAATTTTAAGAATCAGATTACGCGTGCTTCTTGCATCCGTTACAATTGATAAAGTCTTATCGTTATCTACATCCCATGAATAATAGCGTAGCTCTTGATTGTAGTGGGAATCATCTAAATCATATTCTGCAATTACCGTATCCTTGTAAGCAAGATATACCTTTTTATATGTAATGTTATCGTTAAGAGCATTGGAAGGATTAAGACGCACGGCGGTAACATCGCCCGGAAGTGAAATCTCATAGTCGTTCATGCCTTGGTCTTTGGTGACATTGACGGTTGACACATGCGCAGCCGAGAAATCATCATTCGCATAATTAACCTGCTTAAAGTAAGCCTGTAAGTCTGTGTCATTATGAGCCTCAGCCTCTACGTGAAGCGTAACGCCGATATCTTGTATATTCTCCGTATGACGTATTACTACGAAGTTACTTGCCACGATAATAATTAAGAATAATATTGCAAGCAGTATCTTTTTCTTGTTCATTACTTCTCCTCAATCTCTTCAACAATTAAGAATCGTTCGTCTACTCGTCTTGGACTGCAGTCGCCTCTGTCAAGCGTAAGGTTGGGGCTGTAATACGGATCCCCTGCTTCAAGAACGTCCTTCCACTTTTCGCGGAATCTCTTAATCTCACTTTTGAAACGTTTGATTTGTTCGCTTGACTCTTCATAGCCCCTTGACTTAGATTCATAATGATACATCTCTACGTTGGGGTCTAAGATTATTTTTAAGTTATTATCTCTAACTTTGAGACATAAGTCAACATCATTAAGGGCCACAGCGAATTTTTCATCGAATCCGTTAATGTCTGACCATACCTTGGCATCAATCATAAGACATGCCGCTGTAACGGCGGATATCTCCTGTTGCACTCTAAGCCTTCCGAAATAGCCCACATCCTCTATGTCGTATTCTGTAAGTATATGACCTGCGAATCCGCCTACGCCTATGACAACACCGCAGTGCTGTATCGTATCATCGGGATATATAAGCTTAGCACCTACTGCGCCTACAGAGTCATCCATGCAATAGCCAAGCATTCTCTCAATCCAATCGGGTGTTATTACTTCGATATCATTATTAAGAAGTATGTAGTATTCGCCCGTAGCAAAGGAAGCGCCGAAGTTATTAATCTTAGAGTAATTGAATTCATGCTCCCACACAACAACCTTAATTCTGTCGTCGCGCTTCTTCAGACCCTCATAGTACTGCCACGTAGATTCCTCGGTTGAATTATTCTCTATTACGATAATCTCGTAATTATCGTAAGTGGATTTATCTAAAATACTGCTGATACATTTATCAAGGTCATCTGTATGGTCCTTGCTTGGAATAAGTATTGACACCTTCGGAGTTACTTTAAGCGTTCTTGTTGTCTTAAGCATTATGAATATATCCGTTGCCTCAACCGTAGCATCAATGCCCATTCTCTTATAATGCGCTTCAAGTGCTCTTACGCTGGCATCAACAGCGTACCCTTTGGAATCTGCATTGCCGGCAGTTGAATCCTCATGCGCACGCCAATGATAGAGCACCTTAGGGATATGATGTATCTTATCTGTCTTCTCGCAACAGCGAAGTATCATATCGAAGTCTTGTGCGCCGTCGTATTCTTCTCTGAATCCGCCTACGGATTTCATAATGTCGCTTCTTACAACGAATATATGGCAAATATAATTCAAGTGACGAAGCATCTCGAGATTAAAGTCCGGCTTGAAGCGATAGTTAGAATATATCATACCGCTTGCATCCACAAGATCCTCGTCAGTATATATGATATCAATAGTCTTATCCTCATTAAGCGCTGATACGATTTCGTACAGTGCGCCTATGTCAAGGATGTCATCGTGGTCTGTAAGCATTATATAATCGCCGTTTGCCATTTCAAGAGCCTTGTTTGTATTGCCCGCTATTCCCAAGTTTTCTTGTAAATGTGTATACAATATCCGGTTGTCATTAGGATAGTGCTCATTTATAAATTCCTTAAGCTTATCGTTATCGCTTCCGTCTGCCAGACATAGCTCGAAGTTAGTGTATGTCTGATTCATAACGGATTTCATAAGAGCCTCAAAGAAATCTATAGGTGTATTATATAAAGGAATAGATATGCTGATTAATGGATTATAATCAAACCTATGCTTACGCTGTTCATTATAGTCTGCGTCTGAGGGCGTATTAGTTTCTCTCCATACAGTATAGGCATCCTCGTGCTTGCTTAGCTTAGAGGATATTTTTTCGAATAGTCCGCCCCTGGCAATATACTTAAATGTACGCTTAACGGGATGGTCTGATAAGAAGCCGAGAATCTTGCCGCTTGTGGTAAATGACATATCAAGCCCTGCCATATCAATAGGCACATTCATATCACCTTCTTCATTATATAAATGTATATTGACATTATCAGACTTAACACTGTCGCGATTGAATCTGATTAAGAACTCAGCCTTATTATCATCATTAAGCTCGAAGAGCTTCTTGACATCCCTACGTGTCTTTCGCCATACCTTACTCTCAGGTAATACATTTTTGTCATTATCGGTAAGTGCGACCTCGACATAGGAATTACCCGAAGAATAAACCCAGCCTCTGATAGCGATATCGTCGCCTTCACGATTAATAAGCTCTATATAATATGTAAAAATGCTTTCTTCGTTAAGATTATCTTTTTTAATAAATTTAATTTTTGCCATACTTTTTCTTTCTCTTTGAATTGTGCTC
>CAJOIL010000036.1:0-13382 GCA_905234525.1 uncultured Lachnospiraceae bacterium
ATATAAGTACTACTTCCAACTACATTCATCTTGCCGTTAAGTCTAAGAGAATAGATTGCCTGAATCCAGCGTGCCGCAATTTCAATTAAGGCAATAAGAGACATCGCTATCATAAATGGCCAGAACATATCGGGCTCTTTGCCGGGTAGCATTTCATCCATAAAGAAGCGTGACAAGGCAGCCGTAACAATGCCAATAAGGGCAGTAATTACGGATATAATGGTCATAAACCATAATGCTCCCCTGGCACTTTGCAATCTGTCCAGGGCAAATCTTAAGACATTAGGACGACTACCTGATGGCTCAAATCCCTCGTCCGGCTTAATAATAAGGCAAACCCCTGTGAATTTCTCGTCAAATACATCCATTGACACAGTATAAAAACCCCTTGCAGGGTCATTAATAAATACCTTATTACCTTTGAATCCGTTACATACAACAAAATGGTTAAATCCCCAGTGAATGATACACGGAAATGTTCCTTCATTACGAAGGTCCTCCGGCTCAGCCTTGAAGCCTCCTGCCTCAAAGCCATAGCTTCTGGCTGCCTTAACAATGTTAAGCGCTTTACTTCCATCACGAGAAACTCCGCAATCTGTACGAAGCACTTCTAAGGGAACCCATTTCTTATAGTAAGCCATAACCATAGCGAGACACGCTGCCCCACATTCTAAGGCTTCCATCTGCATTATAACAGGAACTATAGCTATTCCTTTTGTCTTAGGCTGCGGAACTATTTTCTTCATTCCTATCCTCTCCAATCATACTCAGTTAGTAACATAGGTAATGGGATGAACTTCCTTGACATTACCTTCCTCGTCATGAACCTCCATAGTTCCTAGAATGCTCCATGCCAAAACTCCCACTAAAAGCACAACAAGAGCCAACAACACAATCCATACGGATGGCGTTGTGACTCTAATGTAATCATCAAGCTGTTCTGGAGAATTAATCTGCTCTAAGCTCTTCTTCCTAAAAACACTCATATCGCTCCTTTAAACCTTCCTTATTTTATTTGCTAATACTATGCCATGAATTCCTTAACCTGCTTATATATGCCAGCGGCGTCGAGTTCGTATTTTTCAAGTAGCTTAAGAGCCGGGCCGGATTCTCCGAATTATTGCCATAATCAGCTTCGGCTGTACGTGCTTTGCCGTGGGATATTCCATTGGCAAGGATATTAATAAGACGCAAAAATAGCCGCCCATGTCCTTTTCAATGACGGCTATTTAACTCAAATTATATGAATAGGGCTAACCGTCTACTGGTGACACCCTTTCTTTGTATTTAAATAATAACATGATTACTTAAAACTGTCAAATCTACCAATCAGGACGGCATAATCCGTCCTTGTCTATTAAAGAATACTCAACTTCGTGGACCCCTCCTTACTACATACCCGAGTAGTAAGGGTTCCTCTCACTTCGTAGGCCCCTCCTTACTACATACCCGAGTAGCAAGGGTTTCTCCCACTTCGTGGATCCCTCCTTACTACATACCATACCAACCAATACCTTCATACTGCCAACCGGAGTTCTTAAGGACATTCACCTCATTTGCATCTGTTGTATAGTGATGTGCACCCAGTGTCAAATTAGGATTATACAGTCTATATAAAGGCATTCCGTATCCGGTAGCAGAATACCAGCTCACACCTTCATATGACCAACCCTGTTCGGCAAGTCTATCTTTCTCATATACACTCGTTGTATAGTGATGATCGCCCGACGGGAAATTTAGCCTATATACAGGTTCATTAGCATAATAAGACTGCATAGGTGCTATCCAAGCAACACCCTCATAATTCCATTCTCCGAACGCTAAAGCAATACATTCATTAAAATCGGTAGTATAGAAATGCTCAGCTGTAAAAGGATTATATAATCTGTACACATCGGTAGAATCCTGTTCATACGTATAATCCTTAGGACATGTCGGTCTTCCGACGTAGTTCCAAGGACTAGCCTCTATCTTATGCGCATCATCTAAATATGTTATCGTCTTGTTGCTTTTATTAAAGTACTCATAAGAAGGCTCGTCGTCTTCTTCATCATCCCAAGTGACATCCACGGCATACCACGTATTACCAAGCTTAACCTGACTCCACTCATGAGATGCGCTTGTTACTGACATTGCCGGAATTCCAACAGCATAGCACAGCATATTAAAGCCTTCTGAATACCCCGCACAGACAGTTTTTCTCTCAACTAAAGCAGAATATGCGCTTTGACTATGATCAGTGTACTCATATTCAGCATTTTTACACAAAAGGTCATGCAACTTCTTTTCCTTATCGTAGAATGACAAGCCCTTAGTCTGACCTAAGTACCATTCAATGCGCTCCTTAAACTTCTTAGAACCATTCGCCCTGCTACTGCCCTTGGCAAAATCTTCAAATACCTCAAACGCTATTGTCTTCTGTCCGGATGATGTTTCACTTATGGTACACAATGTATCAATATAGAATAATTCGGGATGCTCATAAACAATGACATAATGTATGTTGTCAAGATTGTCCTTATTAATATTACCGCAAGATACAGCCGGAGTTTCATAATAGTCATAATTTCCTTTTGTAAAGTCAGCGCCGCCTTCGATGTATTTATATAGCTGAGCATATATCTTGTCATATATCTGTCTTTCTTCGGCTGTCATTCCGGTAGCATAATTATAATAAGGCTCCGAGAACTGAGACCAATAGGAATCAGTAAACTTCTCGGCCTTCTCAATATTCTCTCTTTCTAAGACCGCTTCATATTCTTCCTCGGAAATGTTGTGGTATACAGTCTCCGGCTTCTTAAGACCTGTCTTCTCGCTGCGACTTACAGTCGCATTAATGCCTGTATTGTATTCTGTTGCATTTACGTCATTATACGCACCAACCACAACGCCAAGCGTGAACACAAGCGCAAGAGTTAATGATATTATCTTTTTTGTAATATGCTTCATGCGTATACCTCCTTCCGGTCACATTATTTAAACGAAAAGCTAAAATACTGAAGTCCACCGGAACCGGTTTTCGGAGACCGGAAATAATATGTCAATCTTGTGCAACAGCTCTTCACTTGTTCCGTTATTATCAATCACTCTTGTAGCAAAGCGCCTAAACTCTTCATCTGATAGCTGCGATGCAAGTATATCATCCACCTTCTTTATCGAGTAGCCACGATCTGTCATGAGTCGCCTTTTCCTCTCATCTGTATCCGTGTAAATGTACCACGTCTCGTCAAATAATTCGTTGTACTTCTCTTCGATGGCAAGTGCAGTCTCCAAGAAATAATAATCATACTGTCCTGTCTCTTCTTCACTCTTAACATCTTCTAAAATGTATTCCTTAACAGCCGGATGGACAATAGAATTAATTTTAGCTCTTGCATCGGGATTAGCAAAAACCAACTGAGACAGCTTCGTCTTATCAAAAGGTCCCCCTTCATCCTCAAGTAAATCGTATTCCGGGAATGCATCAATAATATCTAAGTAACACTGCTTCCCCGGCTTCATTAATTCCTTAGCAACATCATCCGCTCTAACGACTTTACAGTTACATTTCTCTTTTAAAATGCTAAGCACCTTCGACTTACCTGAGCCGACTCCGCCTGTTATTACAATCTTCTTCATTAATTACTTTGCCTCATACCAATTAGTACCTGAATGGACATCAATCTCTAAAGGCACAGACAGCTTCATTGCACTCATCATCTCTTCCTTAAGCATATCATAAACTGCCTGCTCTTCATCCTTAGCGGCTTCAATTAATAATTCATCATGCACCTGCAGAATGAGTCTTGATTTCATATTGTCATTTTTCAGCCTCTTATCAACATTTACCATTGCAATCTTAATAATATCAGCTGCACTTCCCTGGATAGGCGTATTCATGGCTACGCGCTCTCCGAAGCCTCGAATATTGAAATTCTTAGATTGAAGCTCAATAATCGGACGCCTTCTGCCAAGAAGCGTCGTCGAATAGCCTTGCTCCTTGGCTGAAGCAACAAGACCATCAAGAAATTCCTTCATCTTAGGATATGCCTTGAAATAATCTTCGATATATTGCTTGGCTTCCTTCCTGGAAATATTAAGGTTAGCAGCAAGCCCGAATGAGCTCTCGCCGTATACAATACCGAAGTTAACTGCCTTAGCCGCACGTCGCTGAAGCGGCGTAACTTCACTCGGTTCTACGCTAAATACCTTAGACGCTGTTGAAGTATGAATGTCATCGCCCCTATTAAATGCACCTATTAATTCTTCATCACCTGACATGTGTGCTAAGACACGCAATTCCACCTGTGAATAATCGGCATCAACAAATACATAGCCTTCCTTGGGATAGAATACCTTTCGAATCATTCTTCCAAGCTCCATTCTAATCGGAATATTCTGCAGATTAGGCTCCGTACAAGAGAGTCGTCCCGTAGCAGTTACCATTTGTTGAAATGTACAGTGAATCTTACCGTCATCATTAAGCTCCTTAATAAGACCCTCAACATAAGTGCTATGTAATTTACTAAGACCCCTGTATTCTAATATATCCTTAACAATCTCATGCTCCGGTGCCAGCTTCTCTAATACGTCAGCCGAAGTCGAGTAGCCTGTCTTAGTCTTCTTAGAGCCGCTAAGGCCAAGCTTGTCTTCTGAGAATAGTATCTCCCCTAACTGCTTAGGCGAGTTAATATTGAATTCTTCACCGGCCTCTTCATATATCTTAGCTTCTAATTCTTTTATTCTCTCGCTTAGTGTTATGCCATATTCCTCTAACGCCTGCTTATCCATTGAAATGCCCTCGCACTCCATATCATATAACGTATACAGAAGCGGCATCTCAAGTTCAAAATATAATTTCCTGTAATCATCCGTCATATCGGCCGTAAGCTTAATAAAACCATTGCAAGCGACATATGCTTCATTACAAATAAGCTCACATACTTTTTCCTTCTTCTCATCATAGATTACAGGTATCTTCTTTTTGCCGATAAGCTCTTCTCTGTTAAGAAGCATCTTGCCTAAGTAGTCACCGGCAACCGTATCATATGTATATTCCTTCTTAGTCGGATCATACAGATATGCCAGTAAGCTTATATCATAGCATTTATCTCTGTTAAGCTTGGGAAAATCATATAACATATCCTTAAGATTAAATGCAATCAAATTACACCTTGATGACAAATCATATATTGCATTATTCATATACGATTCGCTAATCTCATCTCGCATGTCAATCAGATAGGTGTCCGTTTTATCGGACATCGCTACGAGTCTCAACGAATCTGTCGCAAACAGCTCCATCTGCCCATCTGCTTCATTATCATTAAAACTAACATAGCTGATTCCCACATATTCTTCAAACGCAAGACGTTCCAGCAATTGCTCAGCTTGACTAAGCTTATCTATTATCTTATATTGCAGCTTCTCTGAAGTCGGCGTTGTATGCTCGAATTTCGGAAGTAGCCTCTTAATCTCCCATTCCTTACACAGCATATATGCTTCATCGGTATAAATATCTCCGAGCTCACAGCCTTCAATATTGTAATCAATTTCCGCATCACATTTAATTGTAGCCAGCTCCTTAGATAACTGTGCTTGGTCATAATACTCCTTAAGATTCTTAGAAGCCTTGGGCGGTTTAATCTCATCTGCGTGTTCATACGCATTTTCAATGGACTTATACTCACTAATAATTGCGCCTGCCGTCTTCTCTCCTATCCCCGGCACACCTGGAATATTATCGGAGGTATCACCCTGCAAAGCCTTAACATCTATAAATTCTATAGGTGTTACACCATACTGCTTCTCCACATCCTTATCGTAATAATAGTAAGTCGTCGTTACACCCTTACTTGTCTTAGGGATGGCAATCTTAACCTTCGCTGTTGCAAGCTGAAGCAAGTCACGGTCTCCGGATACTATCGTAACATCATGCCCCATAGCTTCCCCGATATGACTGATAGTGCCAAGGATATCATCAGCTTCAAGCCCTGCCTTTTTTACAATAGTAATATTCATTGCCTTGAGCATATCCTGAATCATAGGCACTTGTACCTTAAAGTCATCCTCCGGAGCCTTACGAGTTCCTTTATATTCAGCGAACATCTCATGACGAAATGTAGGACCATGTTCATCAAATGCTACCGTTATATAATCCGGCTTCTCCTCTTCTATGTACTTAAACATCATATTAAGAAAGCCATATACCGCATTGGTTGGCACGCCCTTAGAGCTGCTAAGACCTCGCACCCCGTAATACGCTCTGTTAAGTATACTGTGTCCGTCTATCAGTAATAATTTACTCATACTGTCTCCTGTATCTAAATCGATAATTCTCTTGTCGCTTCTTGCAACCACTCAGCCTCGTCATCATCAAGATATGGACTTATTATATCATACACTCGACTGTGATAGTTATTAAGATATTCTATCTCTTCTAACGTCAGCATATTAATATCTATACACTTAGCCTGAAACGGTGCAAGCGTCAAGCACTCAAAGCTATAGAAGTCTCCCGTGTCGCCGGAGGAATGCGGGACACATAACAGCTCATTCTCCAAACGTATTCCATACTCACCCTCTATATAAATCCCCGGTTCATCCGTTGTTACCATACCCGGCTTAATAGCAACATCCTCTTTGGCTCGTATACTAATATTGTTAGGACCCTCATGCACAGATAACAAATATCCTACTCCGTGACCGGTACCGTGCAAGAAGTCGTATCCTTCCTGCCACATAACATTTCTTGTTAATATATCAAGGCTCTTGCCACCGGTACCGTCTAAGAAGACCGCCCTTGCCAGAGCAATATTACTCTTAAGCACAAGTGTGTAATCATGTATCATCTTCGGCGTAGGCATTCCGATACACATTGTCCTTGTAATATCTGTCGTTCCCTCCAAGTAATGACCACCGGAATCAACAAGCAAAAAATTATCTCGAGTAATTGCTGCATCGGAAACCTTAGTAGGCTCATAATGAACTATTGCTCCATGCTCAGCCCATGCACTTATTGTATCGAAGCTTTCATCAAGGAAGCCCTCTTGCTTAGCTCTTAACTCATGCAAAAGCTCTGCCAGCATAAGCTCTGTGCAGCCCTCCTCCAACTGCATATCCAAATGATACAAGAACTTAGTAACAGCAACTCCATCCTTGATGTGACATTTACGAATATTATTAATCTGAGTATCATTCTTAATGCACTTAAGTGAACCCACCACACTTCTTGATTGAAGTACCTTAGTGTGCTCATTAAGCAATGAATAAAGCGCCGTGTTACAGGTATTCTTATCTATAAGCATCTTGTATATATTATTCTTGGTATAAAAATGCCTATCAGACAAATCGTCGTATATATCATCATAGCTCTTAAGCGTTATCTGCTCTTCATCCAAATACTCCCTAACATCTGAAGCCATCGGCGCATCTGAATAAAGAATCGCATCTGAATTGGTAATAATAAGATATGAATAGAATACCGGCATGTGCTCAATATCACTGCCTCTTAAATTAAGCGTCCAAGCTATATCACATAGGTCAGATATTAATAGTGCATCAGCCTTGTCAAAATTCTCGTGTCCTCTTATTCGAAGAAGTTTACTTATCGTCGACTCTCCTGCGTAATCTTCCTTAAGGCTCCATGGACTACTGTATGTAAATTCCCCTCGTGAATCCCACATTTTACTGATAATATCAGCATCAAACAAGCGACGATTCTTGCCCATGGCGCGCATGTACTTCTCGTAGCTTGCAACACTAACCAATCGACCATCAAATGCAAGCACCTCATCCTCATCCATGTTATCCTGAAGGAACTTCTCCACTGACGGAGTTGACTTAAGGCCTTGCTTCATAAGCTCAATACCACTTCCCTTAAGCTCCGACTCAGCTTGTATAAAGTATCTGCCATCAGTCCATAGATATGCCTTCTCAGCACTAATTACTATCGTAGCATTAGAGCCGGTAAAACCCGATACAAATTTGATAACATTATAATAATCATCAAAGTATTCGCTATTATGATAATCCGATAAAGGAATCAGATAATAATCTATTCCCTTTATCTTCATAATCTCTTGTATCTTATTAACCCTATCCTTATAATCGTACATATCTACTTCCTCTTAAGCGTCCTAAGATAAGCCTTTGTCTCTTTGTCAATACGATTACTCTCAACCGCCTTCTGAATAGTCTTATTGTGACACCATACGCTAAGCCTCTCATCTATAAGAAATGTTACAGCATCATCATACTGCTTAGCCAACGCCGTCGCAAAATACCATGCAATCATCATATTAACATAGTATTCGTCTGACTTAACTTCCGCAACCTTATACATGTAATCAATCGAGTAATCTTCATCAAGAAAATGTGTCATAAGAAGCTTCATACCATATCTCACATAATAGGTCTTACCGGACGAAATCCACCTATCAATATGAGGCACAAGCTTATCCTTGCATTTACCGAGTATCTTGGGATTAGTGCAATCACAGGTCGCCCAATTATCTACATATTCAAGAAAAACATCAAGTTCATTTATACATGTATCAAAGTCCTTATTCTTCTCAATCAGGAAGCCATGCAGATTCATTTCGTCATAATACTCATGCGGTAAATGCTCTTTAAATGTCTTAACATCCTTCTCGTGCTTGGCAAATTGAGTCGCATACTTCCTTAACTCCGGTGTCCTTACACCGATTATCTTATCCTTATCAATCTCAGGCATAAGAGATGAGTGGAATTCTTTGTACTTCTCATCTGCAAGCTCTCTTAAGTCATTATGAACCTTATCAATTATATCTTGACCGTCAAACCTCTGACTGATGCCACTTCCATAGAACAGACTATCGCCATCATGATATGTATCGAGAAAATGATGTGTCACGCCATCCTCCTTGTATGCGATTATTGTATTAAGACTTACATTTTCAACCGACCTGAAAATATTCTTCTCCACAAACGGATTAACCTTGTGAAGCGATGCTATCAGCTCCTTAATCTCCTTGCGCTTAGACGAAGACTCTATATCAGAGATATTATCCCCCGATTGCTCTCTTCGCTCCTCTTCTATCTGCTCGGTAAATCTACACGCGCAACGTAAGAACTCAAGCTCATTATAGTTTGCCCAATGTATAATATCATTCTCCCTTATAAGATACATGGGACGAATAAGCTCCATGCCCTCAAAATTCGTGCTGTGAAGCTTCGGCATCATAGTCTGAAACTGACCGGAATACAGCATACCCATAAGAATAGTCTCAATTACATCATCAAAGTGATGACCCAGAGCAATCTTATTACAGCCTAGCTCCTTAGCTCTATTATAGAGATGGCCGCGACGCATTCTTGCACACAGATAGCACGGCGAATCCTCGACAGTAGATACCGCATCAAATATATCGCTTTCAAAAAATTGAATGGGCACATTAAGATGCTTGGCATTGTCTTCAATTCTTAGCCTATTACTCTCGTTATAGCCCGGATCCATTGATAAAAACACTACATCAAAATTCTTCTTGCCATGACGCTCAAGCTCCTGAAAAAGCTTCGCCATAAGCATAGAATCCTTACCACCGGATATGCACACAGCTATCTTGTCTCCATCCTCAATAAGCTCATACTCATTAATCGCCTTCGTAAACGGCCGCCATATCTTCTTCTTAAATTTCTTGATAATACTTAGTTCAATGTCTTTTGTTGTTTTCATAATATACCCTGTAATGTTATATTAAGCGTCAAGTCATATAATATATGCCCTCGCTGGTCGTTCTTCGCTAAGAATATATAAGCTCGAACGAAGGCTTCGGTCACATATCATATAACTTGACGCTTGCCAAGAACTATATCCCACAAGCCCTGCAACTGACATAGTGTTTCTAAGAGACCTTAACGGGTCTCGGTGCTTAGCGACTCATAAGCGAAGCGCAATGAGAGCGAGAGCGTGTCTCGTGAAATACTCTGTCAGTTGTAGGGCTTATTGCATATAGTGTGTCACGGCAGACGTCGAATCAGCCAAGTACCCGCTTAGTTACCGGCACACCCCATTCGGGGTGCGCATACGACATTTCGTCATGAGCGGGCGGGTACTTGGTCCGAAGATGCAAGAATAAGACTTAATCCATTGTTAATTCAATATCATATATATCATCTAACTTAATCTTAGTATTAATAATCTGGATAATACGAGATGTTATATCAATACGCGCCACCATCCCCGTAACTCTAAGATACTGCCCCTTATTATAATATATAACAGTAATAATGTCATTCTTATTAACTCGCTTAAACTTATCATCAAGCTCCGCCAATGCTTCCTCCGTCAACTCCCTCTTATCAACATAGACAGTCTCCTGCCAACTAATCTCATCCTCTAATCCCTTAAGCGTCTTAAACGGTGCAAACTGCTTAGCACGATTCTCTCGGCTCATCTTAGGGCGATTGGGATTCGTCTTACGATTAACAGCGTATTTGTTACCCATATCCGCTAATCCTCCTCTCCGCCTGCTCGATGTCCGCCTATCTGAGAATTACGCTCAATAGTCTTAGCACCCTCTTCTAAGTTCATACCCTTAAGAATAGCATTCTTGCCGAACTTACCCTTGATATCAATCATTGCCTTCTGCAAATTATTCTCTCTGGCCAACTCCTCAGAATCCACAAACATATTATACTGCTCATATCCCTTTGGAACAATCTTATTAAAATACACGAAGCATCGCCTCATCGGATACTGTCTGTCCTTAATTCTGTCATATAATTCAGCCACAGCCTCCACTATAATCTTAGCCGATGATGTCGGAAATGCGAGATGAGTGCTGCCGTGTGCAGGCTTAAGATTCAATGCATTGGAATATCCGATATGCAGCGTAATCGATTCTGTAACCGCATCCCTTGCAACCAAGTCAAGACAAAGCAAATCCGTCATCTCCTTAACAATAAGTCGACCCTCATCATGTGCGTAATCTCTATCAAGCACCTGCCCGCTTGTAATTGAATTGGTAGTCGGATTATACTTCTTTATATCCGATATAAGTGTCGGTTCCACACCCCATGCATGGTCAATAAGAAGCTCTGCATCTACACCGAACATATCATATAGCATATCTTCATCAGCATTTGCAATCTCTCGCATGGTAAATATACCAACACGCTCCAGCTTCTTAGCTATACCGGGACCGATACGCCAAAAATCAGTTAACGGCTTATGATCCCAAAGCGTCTCACAATACAACTCTTCCGTAAGATATCCCATATGGTCTTCTGTATGCTTAGCAGTAATATCCAGTGCAATCTTAGCCAGATACATATTCGTTCCGATACCACAGGTTGCTGTAATTCCCGTTGTCTTAATGACATCATCAATTATCATCATCCCCAGCTGCTTGGCATCCATCTGATACATCGTCAAATAATCAGTCACATCCAAGAAGCACTCATCAACAGAATATACATGTATATCTTCCTTGGAAATGTACTTAAGATATATACTGTATATCCTGGTTGAATAATCCATATATAAGGACATACGGGGTGGCGCTGCGATATACTCGATATTCTTGGGAATCTCAAACACCCTGCAACGACTGCTCACTCCAAGCGCCTTAATCGCAGGAGAAGCCGCCAGACAAATAGTCTTCTCTGTCCTGGATAAATCTGCCACTATTAAGTTAACCTTGTAAGGATCCAAGCCCCTCTCCACACACTCAACAGATGCATAGAAGGACTTAAGGTCGATACATAGGTAGATTCTGTTAATATTGTTAGACATAATTGTTCTCCGCAAGAATTTGCGAATGCGAAAACTCCTAAGTGACCGGCAACACCCTTGTAGGGTGTCGCATACCACGTGTTAGTGGCGTGGAGTTATTCGCAGAAGCAAATCACTCAATATATTATATCTTACTATACGAACGTACGTTTGTAAACAAAAATATCGAGTAGACTCTCGCCTACTCGATAATCTTACACAATATCTGCTATTAATGAATCTCAGCGTGGAACTCCTGCAATGACTTTACAGGCTCCGCCGTACTTGTCTTAATATAATGAATTCCCTGTGCTGTAGCACGTGCTGCTGCCATTGTTGTCATATAAGGCACCTGCGCCTTAATAGCAGCTTTACGAAGATAACTGTCATCATTAACACATTCTTTACCGACAGGTGTATTAACTATCAAGTCAATATCACCGTTAGTAATCATATCCTTAATATTAGGTCGACCCTCGTATAGCTTCTTAACCTTAGTAGCAGGAATACCTGCTTCGGCAATAAGGTCATATGTCCTACCTGTACCGAGAATCTTGAATCCGTCCTCATAGAACTGTCTTGCAATATCTGCAACCTCAGGCTTATCCTTATCATTAACCGATATGAGCACGGTACCTTCGAGCGGCAGCTTAGACTGGATACCCTCCTGTGCCTTATAGAATGCTTCACCGTAGGATGGGCTTATGCCAAGCACCTCACCTGTTGAGCGCATTTCAGGTCCAAGTATAGGATCAACCTCAGGGAACATATTGAACGGAAATGCTGCTTCCTTAACACCGTAATTAGGAATAAATCTCTCCTTCATATCTGTAATCGGAGACTTATTACCTGTAATCTCAGATGTAATAATATCAGTAGCAAGCGGTACCATCCTAATATTACATACCTTAGATACAAGCGGCACCGTACGAGACGCTCTCGGATTAGCTTCAAGCACATATACCTTATCATTCTCGATAGCGTACTGCATATTCATAAGACCACGTACGTTCATCTCAACTGCAATTCGACGTGTGTACTCTCTTATTGTCTTAACATTTTCTTCAGATATATGAGCAGAAGGGATGATACAAGCACTGTCACCTGAGTGTACACCTGCCAGCTCGATATGCTCCATAACTGCCGGCACATATGCATTGGTTCCGTCAGATATGGCATCTGCCTCACACTCCATAGCATGATTCAAGAATCTGTCAATAAGTATCGGTCTGTCGGGTGTAACACCAACTGCTGCATTCATATATTCTACAAGCATCGGCTCGTCATATACAACTTCCATTCCTCGACCGCCAAGTACATATGACGGACGCACCATAACGGGATAGCCGATTGAATTAGCAATCTCAATTGCCTCGTCGACATTTACAGCCATTCCGGACTCCGGCATAGGAATCTCTAACTTATCCATCATTGCACGGAATTGATCCCTGTCTTCTGCAAGGTCAATAACTGCCGGAGATGTGCCGAGTATCTTGACACCGTTAGCCTCCAGCTGCGATGCTAAATTAAGCGGTGTCTGACCGCCGAACTGTGCGATAACGCCAAGTGGCTTCTCCTTATTGTAAATGCTAAGCACATCCTCAAGTGTTAACGGCTCAAAGTAGAGCTTATCAGAGGTATCATAATC
>CAJOIL010000036.1:13485-31148 GCA_905234525.1 uncultured Lachnospiraceae bacterium
CCGCCTAAGATCATAATCTTCTTATTGTCAGATACCTCATCCTTATCGACATCATTGTATGTAGAATAGTAATAAGCGCTATCCTTGGTTCCGCTTACATGTACGCCCTGCCATGATTCTTCCACGCCAAGTGCAATTCTCTTATTACGTATATCCGCTTCATCAACCTCTAAGAGCTGGCTTAAATATTTATCAGAGAAGCCATCCTTCTTAGCTTGAATAAGTGCATCATCACCGGGAAGCGAGCCCTTAGACTTAAGTAATTCTTCTTCCTCTTCAACAAGCTCCTTCATCTGCTCTATGAAGTACTTCTTAACCCTGGTAATCTCATTTATCTCATCAACTGTCGCACCCTTGCGAAGTGCTTCGTACATTTCGAAATGTCTCTCAGAGCTTGGTGTGATAAGAAGCTGTAACAGCTCTTCCTTGCTCTTGGTATCGAAATCCTTGGCATGACCAAGACCGTATCTTCCGATTTCAAGAGAACGAATAGCCTTCTGGAAAGCCTCCTTATATGTCTTACCGATTGACATAACCTCGCCTACGGCCCTCATCTGTGTGCCAAGCTTATCCTCTACACCCTTGAACTTCTCAAACGCCCAACGAGCAAATTTAATAACAACATAATCGCCATCGGGTACATACTTATCAAGTGTGCCGTACTTACCGCACTCAATATCCTTAAGCGTAAGTCCCATAGCAAGCATTGCCGATACAAGCGCAATCGGGAATCCCGTTGCCTTAGAAGCAAGTGCTGACGAACGAGATGTACGAGGATTAATCTCTATAACAACGATTCTGTCTGACTTGGGATCGTGTGCGAACTGAACGTTAGTACCACCGATAACCTGAACACTATCTACTATCTTATATGCTTGTTCCTGCAATCTCTTCTGTGTCTCTTCAGAGATTGTAAGCATAGGTGCGGCGCAGAAGGAATCGCCCGTATGAACACCCATAGGATCGATGTTCTCAATGAAGCATACCGTAATCATATTGCCTTCCGAGTCACGCACAACTTCAAGCTCTAATTCTTCCCATCCTAAGATTGATTCTTCTACAAGTACCTGACCTACAAGCGAAGCCTGAAGACCTCTCTTACATACCACTTGCAATTCATCCTTGTTATACACGAGACCGCCACCGGCTCCACCCATGGTATATGCCGGGCGAAGTACAACCGGATAGCCTAATTTATCGGCAATCTCAAGCGCCTCATCAACTGAGTATGCAACTTGAGACCTGGCCATCTCGATACCGAGAGAATTCATGGTCTCTTTAAATTCGATTCTGTCCTCGCCTCTCTCAATTGCATCAACCTGTACACCGACAACCTGGACGTTGTATTTATCAAGTACTCCTTTCTTATATAACTCCGAGCATAAGTTAAGACCGCTCTGACCGCCTAAGTTGGGAAGCAACGCATCCGGTCTTTCCTTAGCAATAATCTGCTCCAGCCTTGTCACATTAAGTGGCTCTATATAAGTAACATCCGCTGTCTCGGGATCTGTCATAATTGTAGCCGGATTAGAATTAACAAGAACTATCTCATATCCTAATTTCCTAAGAGCTTTACAAGCTTGAGTACCTGAATAATCAAACTCACAAGCCTGACCGATAATAATAGGACCTGAGCCTATAATAAGAACTTTATTGATATCTTGACGTTTTGGCATGATTTCACTCCTTTACTGGAATCTTTTCTTTTCTAGTATATTATAGAGATTATGGGGTAGAGATACAAGTGTTTTTTTAATGTAACGAAAGCCTTCTCTATCCATGATACTCCCTAACATACTCTCCTAACATCTCCTTTGCTTTATCAAGAATTACATACCATCTCTGTAATGTATTCTCTAAGAAGAAGTAATGATATAAGTAAAATCCGACAAGTATAAGCGCAACAATTGACAGAATCAATGGTAGTATTCCGAGTTCAGAATGAAGTAACGCCAAATCCATAAGGAAGAATACAAGTATCGCTACAAGAAATGTCACTATTAAATGTACCAATCTCTCATGCTGCACAATTCTTATCTTCTCCCTATGTGTTTCGATAAGCTCCTTCGTAATTTCATTATCGGATAAAGCTGAAGTCATAATCTCCTCATGACTTTTGCAATACTTTTTCATATTAATTCCGAATGTATCTTTCTTCATTATTCGTTATCTCCTCTTATGCTTTCGCACCAAGGACCTGCTAAGCAATTACGGCAAGCGGCTGAGGAGCCGAGCCCTGCAAATGACACAGTGTTTCTAAGAGACCTTAACGGGTCTCGGTGCTTAGCGATTCACAAGCGAAGCGCAGTGAGAGTTTAGCACCGCTAGGGGAACCCGTTAGCGTGTCTCGTGAAATACTTTGTCATTTGCATGGCTTGAATTACATAAGTGTGTCAAAAGATATGTCCCCATGACACAAAGTGTGTCAATGGACACGTCCCCCTGACACATTATATACATAGGTTGCAAAGTAGATTATTGCGGCCACAATTACTATGGTTGGTCCGGTAGCTATATTGATAAAGTATGACAAGAATAGTCCGAGCAATCCGCTAAACAATGAGAAAACAATAGAATATATCGTGTACTCCCTCATATTCTCTGAGATATTGCGGGCGCTCGCTACCGGCAATATCAAAAGCGCATTTATCAGAAGTAATCCAACCCACCTAATTGAGAGCATTACAGTCAATGCGATAATTACCGCAAAGATATCTTCTATTAATTGCACCTTAATATGATGACTCCTGGCCACCGTCGGATTAATGCTTATGGCATTAAGCTTATTAATTGCCAAAAGGTAGAACACAATTGCCACAACAAATATTATAAGTAAGTACAATATCTCAAGTCGACTTATACTTAATATATCGCCCACAAGTAACGAAGAATATTCACTGAAATTACCGCCGAACGATAATACCGCAAGACCGATTGCAGTTGCAACACTTGCAAATACCGAGATAATCGTATCCACATTTTCAGGATTGCGCTTCTTAATATGATTAAGTAGCAAGGCAAAAAGAACCGCAAAGATTACCATTGATATTGTAGTGTCGGGTATACCGCATATTACGCCGACTGCTATACCGGTAAATGCGCTGTGCCCCAACGCATCGGAGAAAAACGCCATCTTCTTAGTTACTATCATCGTACCAAGCAATGCAAAAAGCGGTCCTATTATTAAGACAGCAATTAAAGCATTAATCATAAAATCATAGGAGAGAATCTGTGTAAAGCTACTCATGACTTGCCTCCTTGACTTATATAATTACTACGTTCTTCTTTATCTAAAGAATTGCTGCGTACTCCTTGCTCTAAAGATTTACTACGTCCGCCTTTATATGACGCATCAAAGGGCTCATCCTTAACTACCGGCTTATGTAGAGCCACATGCTCTTTTTCGGCATCTGTATTATCAAGTCTAAACCCACCAAATGTATCATCAAATGCCTTAGTCCTATACACTTCAGCCGGGCTTCCTGATGCAACGATTGTATTATCAAGCAACAACACATTATCTGCATACTTATATACATAATCAAGATCATGGCTTACGATAATAATTGCCATATCATAATTCTCTGACAAATACACCATCTTCTCATAGAACAATTGCATGCCTGCGCTATCAATTCCCGACACGGGCTCATCTAATATAAGCAGCTTAGGCTCATCCATTATCGCCATAGATAAAAGCACTCTCTGCAATTGACCACCGGATAGTGTTCCGACTTGCTTATCAATTAATTCCTCTGCTTCAAACACCTTGAGTGCATTAACAATTTTATCTGCAACCTTCTTACTCTTGAAAAACACAGGTGTATTAAAGCAAAAGCTTACAAAAAGGTCGTAGACCGACATCGGCGTTGATTTATCGATATTAAGATTTTGCGGCACATAACCAATCTTAAGCTTACGCCTGTTGCCACCCTCAATATTACGGTATTCAATATCACCAGTATGCTTAACTTCACCAACTAATGCTCTTACAAATGTGGATTTGCCCGCACCGTTCTTACCGATAATAGCGGTTATGCTACCACAGTGAACGTGCAGATTGATATTCTCCAAGACAACGTTGTCCCCGAATCGAACACCAAGATTATTAACTTTGATACAGCATAGACCACATGCCTTTGTCTTAATCTTCTTAACAACTTCCAATTAATAACACCTTCTATTATTTTACTTAAGTGCTTCCTTTAACAAATCAATGTTAGAATTCATACGATTAATATATGCATCCTTGTCATATTCTCCTCGAATAATCGTGTCCAAATAAACGGACACAATTCCCGTCTCTCCCATAACAGCATTAGCCATTTTCTCGCCGTATTCCTTCTCGGCTATAATAAGCGGCACCTGATCCTTTCTTACAACATCAACCGTATCCGCAATTTCTCTTGCACTGATATTTTTCTCTTCATCAAGATCTAGAATCGCTCTTACATCAAGTCCGAAGTCTTTTGCAAGATACTCATATGCCTCTGAGAACAATACTACCTTCTTGCCGTTAAGTGAATTATCAACCTTTGCTTTAAGCTGCTCCAGCTTAGAAATGTAATTTGATGCATTCTCATTATACAATGATGCATTTGAAGGATTAGCATCTCTAAGTCCAATCCTGATATTATCTACCTGCTTAATATGATTAGCTACACTCATCCACACATGTGCATTAGGACCTTCATCTTCGTGTCCCTCTTCATGTTCGTGCTCTTCTTCATGCTCATCTTCTTCATTGGAATGTGGCTCATTCAAACTTTCAATTCCAACCGAAGCATTAATAATTCTAAGCTTGGGATACTGTTTCATAACATCATCAAGGAATGCTTCCATACCCAAGCCGTTAATTATAAATACATCTGCATTTGAAAGCAGCTTCATATCATCCGTTGTTAATTGATAATCATGCAAGCATCCCGTCTCAGGCTCAGACAAATTATACAGATTAATGTCAGCGCCATCTGTAACATTTAAAGCCGCAATGTACATCGGATAGAATGATGTTACGACGGTGAACTTGTCGTCGTCCTCAACCTCCGAGCTATGACGATTGCCAAATACCTTTACAATTATAATTCCTATTATCGTTAGCATTACCAGTAATACTATTACGAATATTACTTTTTTTGATTTATTCATCCTCATTCTCCAATACCTGATCACAAAAGTCCAGTATTGTATCCCTCCCGAACTTATTAAGCGCCGAAAACGGCACTATAATTGTCTCTTCGGAAGCCCCAAGCTCATCCCTTATCATCTTAATATGCTTCTCCAACTGACTGCGTTTAATCTTATCAGACTTAGTAGCAATAATAACAGGCTCAAAGCCCACATATTCAATCCACTCATACATTTGCTTATCATTAGCTGACGGCTTATGTCGAATATCAATCAAAAGAAAAACAACACGGAGCATCTCAGATGTATTAAGATAATCCTCTATCATCTTGCCCCAGCGCTTCTTCTCCGCTTCCGAAACCTTAGCATAGCCATAGCCCGGCAAATCAACGAAATACATTTCCCCGTTGATATTATAGAAATTAATCGTCTGTGTCTTACCCGGCTCCGAAGATGTTCGTGCAAGCGACTTACGATTCATAAGCGTATTAATTAATGAACTTTTCCCTACATTAGATTTCCCTGCGAAGGCAACCTCCGGCAGGGAATTATCTGGTAGCTTCGAGGTAGGTCCTATGACCTTCTCAAGCTCAACATTTTTAATTATCATTATGCTGTCTCTTTCTTGTCAGCAAGCCTTTTTATTTCTGCTTCCTCTTTGTCAATCAAAAGCAAATTATCATCAACCATTTCCTTGGTGATTACAAGCTTCTTAATCGAATCATCTGATGGAATCTCATACATACTGTCCATCATTACATTCTCCATAATGGCACGAAGACCTCTTGCTCCGGTCTTACGCTCAATTGCCTTGTCTGCAATTTCCTTAAGTCCGTCATCATCAAACTTTAATTCCACACCATCAAGCTTAAACAGCGCCATATACTGCTTAACAAGACTGTTCTTAGGCTCTCTTAAGATACGAAGCATCGCTTCTTCATCAAGCTGGTCAAGCGCAACATTGACAGGCACACGACCGATAAATTCCGGAATAAGACCATACTTTACAAAGTCCTGCGGTAATACCTTCTTAAATGTATCACCCACATTAGTCTCACTCTTCTCTCTTACATCAGCGTTAAAGCCTATTCCCTTGGAATCAAGTCGAGACTCAATAATCTTATCTAATCCTTCAAATGCTCCGCCGCATATGAACAGAATATTAGTCGTATCAATTTGAATTAATTCCTGATGAGGGTGCTTCCTTCCGCCCTGCGGAGGAACAGATGCAACAGTTCCTTCCAATATCTTAAGAAGTGCCTGCTGTACTCCCTCGCCCGATACATCTCTTGTAATAGAGACATTCTCAGACTTCTTGGTTATTTTATCAATCTCATCGATGTAAATAATACCAAGCTGAGCTCTCTCAATATTATAATCAGCAGCTTGTATTATCTTAAGCAGGATATTCTCAACGTCTTCGCCGACATATCCGGCCTCTGTAAGTGATGTGGCATCAGCTATTGCAAACGGAACACCTAATATCTTGGCAAGTGTCTGTGCAAGATATGTCTTACCCGAACCGGTAGGTCCTAAAAGAAGCACGTTGCTTTTCTGAAGCTCTACGCCAACCTCATCCTCATCAGCCATTATTCTCTTGTAATGATTATATACGGATACTGACAATACCTTCTTGGCCTCTTCCTGACCGATTACATATTCATCAAGAAATGCTTTGAGTTCCTTGGGCTTAAGAAGGTTAATCTCTTTATCTTCCTTCTTAACCTCTTCTTTGAACTCTTCATAATTCATGTACTGTTCATCAATAATCTCTGCGCATCCGAGCACACAATTATCACAGATGAAGAGACCATTCTCACTTTCCATCAAAAGCTTAACTTGATTGGCACTTCGACCACAGAAAGCACATCTTTGCTCATTACCGTTTCTATTCGTCCTAGACATTATTATACCTCTATCACGTAAGCCTTCGTTCCAAAGACCTGCGCGCGCTCATACAGAAAATCGCTTGGCAGGTTTTTGCAACTCAGGCTTACTATACACTACTCTCTATTACTAATTATACTATCAATAATACCGTAATCCAATGCTTCCTGCGCGTCCATCCAATTGTCACGCTCAGTATCCTCTGCAACCTTATCAAGTGGTTGACCTGTGTTGTCAGAAAGCATCTTATTAAGCTTTGTCTTAGTCTTAAGAATTTGCTCTGCTACAATCTGAATCTCTGTTGCCTGACCTCTTGCACCACCTGATGGCTGGTGAATCATAACCTCTGCATTAGGCAGGATGTATCTCTTTCCCTTTGCGCCACCTGCAAGCAGGAAGGCTCCCATTGAAGCAGCCATTCCGATACAGATAGTAGACACATCGCACTTAATATATTGCATAGTATCATAGATAGCCATACCTGCTGTTACCGAACCGCCCGGAGAATTAATGTACAAATGTATATCCTTGCCCGGATCCTCTGATTCAAGGAAAAGCATCTGCGCAACAATAAGACTTGCTGTCGTATCATTAACCTCTTCTCCCAAGAAAATAATTCTGTCCTTTAACAAGCGTGAATAGATATCATAAGATCTCTCGCCTCTTGAATTCTGCTCTATGACATAAGGTATTGTTGCCATAATTAATCCTCCTTCTTGTCATCATCCTTCTTGGCTGTAGACTTCTTGGTTGTAGACTTCTTAGCTGTAGACTTCTTAGGCGCTTTTTCCTTAACATTATCCATAATTAAATCTACGGCCTTACCTACCTGAATATCTCTCTTGATATTCTCTGTCTCAGTATCGGGAACCATCTTCTTAAACTCATCTAATTCCATGCCGTACTGCTCAGCCATTTCCTTCATCTTCTCTTCTACATCTTCATCAGTAGCCTCTATCTTCTCAACTTCAGCTATCTTCTCTAATACAAGTGAAGTTCCGATTCTCTTAAGTGCTTCCGGCTTAGCCTGCTCCATAAACTTCTCGGTAGTCATGCCTGTAAACTGCATATACTGTTCAAAGCTCATACCCTGCATTGCAAGCTGCTGTGAGAATTCCTGCATCATCTGCTGTGTCTGAGCTTCAACCATAGCATCAGGGATATCCATCTTAGAATCATCAACAATCTTAGCTACCGCTTCATCTTCCTTAGCTCTGGTTGCTTCTGTATCCTTATTTTTAGCAAGTCTTTCCTTAACCTTCTTCTTGTAATCAGCTACAGTCTCGCACTCTTCATCTACGTCCTGTACAAACTCATCATCAAGCTCGGGAAGCTCTGTTGTCTTAACCTCTTTAACCTTAACCTCGAACTTAGCTTCCTTACCTGCTAAGTCCTTAGCTTGATATTGCTTGGGAAATGTTACATTGACCTCTACATCATCTCCTGCCTTGGCACCGATTAATTGCTCTTCAAATGTATCTACAAATGAGTGAGAACCAATCTCAAGGTCGAAGTCTTCGCCGGAACCATTCTCAAATGGTTCACCATCCATATAACCTACAAAGTCAATATGAGCAACATCGCCATCCTCAATTGCTCTGTCAACTGTAACGGTTCTGCCGTTCTTCTCTAATTCTTTGTTAATCTCGGCATCAACCTCTTCGTCAGTAACATCTACATCAACCTTTGTTACCGTAACGCCCTTGTACTCACCGAGTTCAACATCAGGCTTAACTGCAACCGTTGCCTCAAATATAAATTCCTTGCCCTTCTCAATCTGAACTATCTCAATATCAGGCTGTGAAACAATATCTAATCCGCTCTCATCATATGCAGTAGGATATTCCTCTCTGACAAGAATATTGGAAGCCTCTTCATAAAACACTTCCGGTCCGTAGGTCTTCTCAATTAAATATCTTGGCACCTTGCCCTTACGAAATCCCGGCATCGAAATCTGACCCTTTTGTCTGTTATATGATTGATTAATAGCCTTCTCTACCTTGTCTGCAGGAACCGTTACGGTTATCTTAGACATGTTCTTACCTAAATCTTCTACTGTTACGCTCATTATGTATATTTCCTCCATATCATTATTTTCAACGCAATCTACAAGATTATACCACAGCACGCATTAAAGTTCAAACTTATATAATGACTAACCGAAACAAATACGACAAAGCCCGACCACCTCATACAGAAAATCGGCTTGTCGGGCATGGTGCTCATATTTATTCAGCAAAGTACTACTTACTGTATACAATCTTATCCGCCATATCCTTAGCGGCCTCAGCACCCTTAATATATTCAAGTATTGCAAGCGCAAAATCAATGGCTGTACCCATTCCTCGACTTGTTATTACATTCCCATCCACAACAACAGAGTCTGTCCTATATGTTGATCTTGAAAATGCGTCTTCAAAGCCCGGATAGCTGGTAACATTCTTACCGTTAGCAACACCGTTCTTGCCTAAAATACTTGGCGCAGCGCATATTGCGGCAACAAGGTCGCCTCTGTTGAATAGCGATGTTATTCCATGCTGCACTGCAGTGTTAGCCTCAAGATTAGTTGTGCCCGGCATACCACCCGGCAAAATGATTCCATCATAATCATTACAGTCAGCCTCTGAAATAAGCTTATCCGCTCTGAATTCTATATTATGAGAGCCTGTAACGGTAAGGCTATCATTAATGGAGAGCATATCAATTGTGATACCTGCTCTTCTCATAATATCAACCACTGTAAGCGCTTCAATCTCCTCACAACCATTCGCCATACATATCGCTAATTTACTCATAGTAATCCTCCTTTATATTAAGATGCTCAGGACATTATGCCCGACCGCCTCATAAGAAAATCGGCTTATCGGGCAAATGCTCCTTCGCACCTAGCCAATAAATGCATATCCTGCACCCTCAACTGCCTTCGCTAACGCTTCCATCGCCGTCGCCTCATCATACTTAGCTTCATCAATCTCAAGCACAGCTTCACCCTTCTCATGACTTGGCGTTGCACTGAGCACAAAATCAAGCTCCTCTAATGCCTTCTTGGTATGCGCCTCACAATGAGGACACATCATTCCTTCAATCTTAATTGTCATTTCCGTCTCCTTATTATCAATTCCTTTTGAATCAACATTTCCCATATCAGAACCGGTATCGCCACTATTATACTCTATAAGCGGTATTCTGTTAAGCCTCAATGCATTCATTACAACAAAGAAGCTTGAAAGGCTCATCATAAGCGCACACAAGCCCGGACTTAATTCAATCCCCAATGAGCTTAGCGCACCCGCTGCAATGGGAATTCCGATTAGGTTATAGATAAATGCCCAAAACAGATTCTGCTTAATAACGCGAAGTGTCTTCTTGCCTATCAATATAGCATTTACCACATCAACAATCGATTCGCCCTGCAGCACCACATCAGCTGAGTCAATTGCAACATCCGTTCCGCTTCCGATTGCAACTCCGATGTCCGCCACGGTAAGCGCCGGCGCATCATTAATTCCATCACCCACCATCATAACCGGTCTCGTATCAGACTCATTAATAATTGACTCAACATGCGTCGACTTTCCGTCAGGCAATACATCCGAGATTACGCGATTTATTCCGACTTGGCTTGCTATATCTGAAGCAACCTCATTTCTATCCCCCGAAAGCAGTACCGTATCAACATTCATATCATGCAGCTTCTCTACTGTAAATGTGCTTTCAGGCTTAATGGTATCTTGCATTGTATCATAATCCTTAACCGTAAGACCCTTAGGAATACCCTTCGTAATTGTGCCGGTCTTATCAAATACCACCGTCTTTGTCTTACCGATAATTTCCATAATTGCCGCTGACTTAAACAGTATCTTAGACTTGGCGGCTTTGCCGTTACCAACCATAATCGCAACCGGTGTTGCCAGCCCAAGTGCACACGGACAGCTAATAACAAGAACCGATATTCCGTAAGTAATAGCCGTAGTCATATCAGCGCCGAGAATTAACCATATGACAAATGTAATAAGAGCAATAAGTAGCACTGCAGGCACGAAGTACTTAGCAATCCTGTCAGCAAGCCTGCTTATAGGTGCCTTCGAAGCCGAAGCATTTTCCACAATCGTAATAACCTTACCAAAGGAAGTATCTTCACCGATAGCTGTAACCTCCATGGTAAAGTTATCCTTGTAATTATTGGTTGCAGAATATACTGTGTCGCCTATCGACTTACTTGCCAGCTTACTCTCGCCCGTAAGTGCAGATTCATCAAGTGCACTGCTGCCTTCAGTTATCAGTCCGTCAGCAGGAACTGTCTCGCCGATATAGACCTTGCAGATATCTCCAACCTTAAGCTCCTTGGCCGGTATGACTTGCTCCTTACCGTCACGAATCACATTTGCCATCTTGGGCGATAGGGACAACAAATCCTCTAGAGCATTACCGGTTCGACTCTTGGAGATGGCTTCCAACAGCTTACCGATTGTAATAAAGACAAGTATCATCGCCGCAGAGTCAAAATAAGTACCCTCGGCACTGCCCGTCGTTATTACAATATATATGCTCAGACCGAAGCTGACAAGAGAACCAAGCATTACAAGACTGTCCATATTAGGTGACAGGTGTATAAAACCCTTGGTTCCGTTAATGAAGAACTTACGATTGATAATCATAATCGAAAGGCTAAGTACTGCCTGAATAATACCATTGTACAAGGGATTGTCGTGAAGAATCTGCGGTATCGGCAAATTAAGCATCATATGCCCCATAGAAAGATACATCAGAATCAAGAGCAGGATGCCGGAGCTTATCAGTCTTGTAATATGATTGTTAATATCCTTCTTATAGGAATCATTGATGTTCTTGACCTTGGCTTCATCATCTAAATCGCTACTCACCTCTACGGCTCTGTAGCCTGCTTTGGATACGGCATCGGATATGACATTGGATACATCTCCTGTGACTACATCATCACTAAGAAGCACCTCCATTGAGTTGGTAAGCAAGTTGACATTACAATCAACAACCCCGTCAACGCTCCTGGTTGCGCCATCTACACGTGCAACACAGGCTGCGCAGGACATACCTGTAATATTGAATTTAAGTTTGTTGCTGTCAGACATTTTCTTCTTCCTTTACAATAATAATATATATTATCACAAAGAAGTTAGCCTAGTCAAACTCTAAAAATGGTCACACATTTATCTATTTTTTCTTTTTTTGCTCCTTTGCCTTATCCCTTTCTCTTCTCTCGAAATTCGCATTTATTTCGTTCATTGTCTTCTTGTCCATAACAACAAGAAGTGAGCTGTCATCCTTTATCATCTCATCGGGATCTACGAAGCGCCAATACTCGCCACTATCACGTATTGCAGCGATATTGATATTAAGATTCTGTCTGAGATCGAGCTCCTTAAGTGTCTTTCCTATCCATTCCTCCTGTGGCTTCAAATCAGCAAGATACATATTAGCATCAAGCTTGAAGCAGTCCTGAAGATATGTGGTCATTAATACTCGTGCAGTACGCGCACCACCTTCCTCTTCAGGGTCAACAATTATATCAGCACCAACCTTACGAAGGATTGTTGACATTCTATCGGATGTGGTTTTGGCCATTACAGTCTTAACACCCTGCTCCTTAGCAACAGATACTGCCAAAATACTGGCAGCGAGATTACTACCCATATTAATTAAAACAATATCCATATCCTTAAGTCCTAAGGATGCAATCTCATCCTCATTATTAAGATTGGCACAAACCGCAACTGTTGATTTATTTGAAAATTCCGCTATAACATCTTCATCTTGATCAACCACAAGTACATCTGCGCCTAACTCATATAAATTTGTTGCTACACTTCTTCCGTATCTCCCCAATCCGAGAACTGCTACTGATTTTTCCATATTACACTCCTATCTCACATATTATATATTGACATTCTATCCAACATAAAAATTGCCTTCGCTATGTCTGATTTTATTGGATATATTATTCTCTCCCGAGAAAACAAACGCCATAGAAATCGGTCCGATTCTACCAAGATACATAGAAAGAATAATTATTAATCTGCCTATGCCATCCAGATTAGGCGTAAGACCTTTTGATACACCAACCGTACCTATCGCAGAAAACACCTCGTAAAGTGCCGCCGTAAGGTCCATTCCGCCTCTTGATAACAGAAGCAACGTCATAATTAATGCGATGCCCATACTAACGAAGACAATCGCTGCCGCCTTACGCATCTTTTCCTCTGTAACTCTTCTGTTGAAAATTACCGTCTCTTGTCGACCTATGATGTATGATACAGCATTTGCGAAGAATAAAAATGCTGTAACCGTCTTAACACCACCTGCCGTACCGATTGGCGAGCCACCGATAAACATGAATATACATCCCACAACAATTGTCACATCCGTAAGCTCAGCCTGCGGTACAGAAGCAAATCCCGCAGTACGCCACGTAACCGATTGGAAGAAGGAATTCAATATCTTATCCCCAAATTCCATTCCTCCGATTGTAGCAGGGTTATTATATTCTGCAACAAAAACTATAGCAGCTCCGACAACAATTAACGCAAGCGTCAACAGAATCACAAGCTTAGTATGCTCTGATATACGCCTTATCATCAGCTTCAGGCTATAATTCCTCTTCAAGCCTGTCTTAACACTATCAACTACATCAATCCACACAACAAAGCCGATACCACCTAAGACAATTAATACCATTGTAACTATCATCAGCAGTGGCGAATGATTAAAGTCAATCATACTATTCGGCCCCACAACATCCATTCCGGCATTACAAAATGCCGATACCGAATGAAAAATCGATGCCCATATTCCCTTAAATACACCAAGCAATGGAACAAATTCAATTGCATACAGTCCGGCGCCTACAGCCTCAACACAAAGAACTCCTCTTATTATACGACTTAGGAAGCTCTTAACCTCCCTCTTTCTGTCAACATTTAAGGAATCCTCTAAGAGTGCTCTATCTCCCAATGAAAACTTCATCTTACGAGCCATCATAAGAAGTCCGCCAACCGTCACAACTCCAAGACCGCCGATTTGAATAAGAAGCACTATTACAACCTGTCCGAATATACTCCAATAGGAAAATGTATCTACAACAACAAGTCCCGTAACACACACTGATGTTGTTGCCGTAAATAATGCCGTAATAGTATCTGTTCCTTCACCTGAAGCAGTTGATATTGGCAATTGCAAAAGATATGTACCAATAACAATCACCACAAGGAAACTTAACGGGATTAAATGCACCGATTTCATCCTAGATTTCTTTTTCACAAAAAACTACCTCCATAAAAAACAGGACTATACACATTGTAATTACGTATCATAGTCCTGATTTTATATTATGCGCGCCTTAGCCCATCAGTTATGTATTATGCTATGAACCTGATTTTGAATTTGATGTCGTCCCGGAATTCGATTCCACACCGGAATTTGAAGTCGTGCTCGAATTGGTTCCCACACTTGAATTGGTTCCTGTATTCGAGCCTGAACCTGAGCTTCCGGAGAACATCCTATATAGCTCCTCAAGCGAATTTGCATCTGTAGCGTCCGGCACATATACATCTGTATCTTCAGAAATACCCGTACCATGTATCTCAGTATAATCCCCTATAATACCAACATTAACAGTTACCTTTTGCTTATCATACTTAGGTGAGTCACTGTCTGCGACTTTATCGTAATTAGTTACTACTTCAACATATGAACTACCGTCATCATCTTTTCTGACTGCTCTGTTAGATACCGACAAGGTATTAGGCTCTTCACCTGTAATAATCAAAAGAGTGGCATTCATACCAAGCTTGATTTTGGGATTCTGCTCATCCAAGGCAACCTTGACAAGGTATTTTGCCGAAGAGCCCAGTGCTGAAGTTATGGTTGAGCCTGCGCCGGCTTCCACACTTGATAATTCGGCATAGCCATTGCCTGTTGCGGTCATCGTTGCTCGTGGTGCAACATAGCTGACTGTTCCCATAAGATCCTGATCGCCTGTAGCCTTTGTTTTGATTCTAACCTTCTGACCTACTGCCACATCACCAATATAATCTTCAGAAACCTCTGCGTTAACCATAAACGAATTAATGCCCTCTACAGTACATATCGTACCGCCGTAGTAAGTATCACCGTCCCTTACGGATATAGTTGTTATAACTCCGCCAACAGTTGATCTTACGGTAGAATTGCTTATATCAGCCGCCAATGAATTAGCAATATCCTCCAATGATTTAATGGTGCTGTCAGACATCTGATTAATACTGCTTCGAATATCATTATAGCTAGCTTCCGGGTCCTCGCCACTTTGAACACTATCAAGTGTACTCTGATAAGCATATACCTTATAGAAAGCAATAATCTGCTTACTTTCCAACTCAGAAATAGAAGATTCCATCTCAATCGCTTCCATATCCCACTCACTGTTATTCGGATCTGAGATATACTGATTGTACCTGTTTCTTTGCTTATCTAATTCTGTAGATGCAGAATTCAACTCGCCCTGAGCCACGTTAAGCTCTTGTCTTATTCCGGCGATATATGTATCCCTATCATAACGATCTTCTGCGATTTGTTGATCGAATTGCTGATTAGTCTTGAGCTTATCTGCCTTAGCCTCGGAAATACTCTTTTGCAAATCAATGTACTGACTCTGCAAATCTGTTGTATCCAGCTGACAAACGATTTGTCCGGGTGTTACATAATCACCCTTCTTGACATACATTTTCTTGACCTTGGCACCGACAACCGGCGTTGCAATCTCTTCATAATCGATAGAATCAATTACTCCTGCGGCAGGTACTGTTTTTTTGATGTCTCTTTTTTCGACTTTCTCTACCGTACCATAATCCACTTCTTTGGTAAGACTGGCGGTGCAATATGAAATAAGTCCGATTATTCCGCCCACAACAACAACCAATACTATAATAAGAATTATTCTCTTTTTGTTGACCGGTTTCTTTTGCTTCTCTTCCATAATTAAATAATCTCCTTGTTAATTATACTTGCGTTCGTATTCCTTTATCAGAAAAACCAACAATTGTCGGCAACGCTACTGCTACCTGTAGAGCTTACCCTCCAGTCACCGTCCTCATATCTCATACGAATAGTCTGAGTCATCCTGTTATCGGCATCTACTCCGCTATCCTTACCAATGATTGCAGCAATATAAGGATCGATTTTGCCTGTATTAGTATCCTTATATTCTAACGAAACGGTAACCTCCATTGTTCCGTCCACAAAGGACGCACCATATATGCCGCTACATCCTTGACATCTACACTATCAATACCGCTTGTCTTGGATGTGGTTAAGAAATACTCCTTTGCTTGATTGTATTTCTCTCTTTCAGCCGCAATGCTGTCATTTGTGAAATATCCTCTGATTTCACCAAAATCAGCTCCCTTTACTTCTGCTTCGGTAATTGCTCTGAAGGCTTCATACGCCTTATCTATCACTGCTTGCTGATCTTCAATTGTAGCTTCAAATTCTTCTATACGCACGGTAGAATTACTTCTATCGGTTATGAAGCTAAAAGTATTAAAATTATAACCATCATTTGAAAGACTGCATACGTGATCACCTGTATAGAGTCCGGGTATATGATATATTAACTTATCCCCATTCTCTGATTCTAAATATGAAGCCGGAATGGCAATTCCGTCGATATAAGCACTGGTATATTTAGGTATTTCCAATGTAATGTCATGAACTATTACCTTTTGATCATCAACTCTCCAATCAGGGAAGAACAACATAGTATTGGTATCATCCTTGATAAGAGCTATTGTAGTCATCTCTGATAATACCCCATATGTATCAAAGATCGGCTTCCTCATGAACGTTACCGATGCCTTACCATCTTGATCCTTACTCTCAACTACCTCATACTGAATATTAATCAGCTTACTGATAATCATATTAAAGCCCTTCTCAGCGACCTTCTCTACAAGAGATGATATATCATAAGAATTGAGAACATCCCCTAAGATTGATTGCCTTGTAAGATATTCAGTCTCAGTAAGAAAGACTGAATCTTCTACATCAAGATACTTATAGGCATCCTCATATCTACCGTCTCTTACTGCCCTATCATATTGCTCAGCAACCGTCTTGTAGCTTGATGTACTTGCATTAACAGCAAAAAACAATATCAAAGCAACAACAACTGCACTTGCGAGCGAAATAACTGCTATTTTTAATCCTTTATTCTCTTTCATCATAACACTCCTTCATTACTGTTGTGGCTCAGCTGAAAATGTAAAGCCTTCCTTGCTTACTCCCTGAAGATAATCTGCATAAACGATTTCATCTGTTAGCAACAATTCTTCAGAGCCTTTTGCACCGATACTCTTGTTCGATGAATTGGCAATTCCGACAATCAATAAAATTAACACAACTGACAGTACTACAATACAAACAATCATTGCTGTCTTGTTCGCAAAAAAATTCTTCATATTATCCTCCTTATCACTATCTGTCTTACTGAATATATACCATCTCTTCCTTATGAAAGACATTTATCACTCTCAATATAGCGTTATAAACCATACCAAAGGCATATACATATACAACATAATCTCCCCACTTCATTAGAACTATGCAGGATATACCGATTAATACGTTAATAATACCGG
>CAJOIL010000036.1:31181-64320 GCA_905234525.1 uncultured Lachnospiraceae bacterium
ACTTATACCACCTGTAAATATATATATTCCTGCCAAGTACAGGACAATATAAATGCTCGGTATACTACTAAGACTCATTGTAAACAATCCGATGTCGAAAACAAGTATTCCGCGAAAAAGCGATCTCCATCCGCCCACCATGTGACGACCCATAGTAATATAATACCACAACGTCTTAATACCATTAAACACAAACGTAACACTCAAAACAATAAGTATAATAAGATAGCCGTAGTTTGGTAGTGCAATAAGTATTACTGATAAGGCAACCAAAATAATTGCCATTAGAATATTAGTTACTTTCTGAAAAACGGTCATATTATTTACCACCCTTACTTACATCATTAGCCATCTCATCCAGCATCTTCTTGGTAACCATGTTACGCTTAGGCGTTACGGAATATCCGGCAAGCATACTTCCGGATTCATATATCCGATTGGTTACCATGCTCTTCTGGCTTATGGCGGCTTCAAAGAATTTCCCAAGAAACGTGTTGTCTTTATCAGATGCATCCATATATTCCTGCTGATGAGTATTAATATCAAACTCGGGAACTGTCTGTCCTGACAGCTTCTCTCCTAATGCCTTCCAATCATCAGCGCAGGTTGGGTGTCTTTTTGTTATTATAGCATTTATCTCATCTTCATAACCCTTAATTGCCTCTTCATCATAAATATCCGTCTTAAATTCTACATCATCTCTGAAGCAACGCAAAGCATATATCATCTGTCTGAATGCGTGGTTATAATCCGATGGATTATCCTTAATTATCTCCTTATATCCTCCCCATGCCGGAAGATACTTATATACACAGAAACCATAGTCCGGCAAATGTCCTGCCCTGCCGTGACCAAGATTCATAATACTATTCTCATCAAACTGATATATACTTGACATATACACTCCCTTCTCAACATCATCAGGAGAAAGGGAATGCTTAAATCTAATCTGATTCTCGGTGCCGTCAGGCATAATCTCAAAGAAATAATCATCAGTATTATTAATTACAACTGAAGGAGTTCCCGCAAAATACATATGTGCCCATGTATCTGCCACAACATGCATTGAAACACCAATGGCTTGCAAACTCTTATCCCTGGCATTGTCAATCGTATCCTTGACAAGTGTACCGTTAGGACCGCATATAAGACGGTATTTACGCATATATCGCTCACCACAGTGCTTCATCTTAGGGGCATAGAGGTCTCTTGGCAGAAAATGAAATGATGACCAAATCCTGGTTATATCCTGAAGTCCCATAACATCTGTCTTAGCATCCATAAGCTCCATCTGAAGCTGAGTTGTTGCCGCAATAACGGGTGCCTCCAGCTTACCTAAAAGTGTCTTGGAGCACTCATCTACAAAACCGGCACTATAGGCTACAGCTAAGGCCTCATTATGAGGATAACCGGCAAGTATAGCCGCCGCATAAGTGGCATAATAGTGAAATGTCTTATCCATAAGCTATGCCTCCACCTTCTCTACCGTATTATTTATTCTCTTCTTAGATACTCTCTTCATAATGGCAGAATACATTATTACTATATATGTAAGTAACATAGTTATATCCAGTACAATTGAAGATATCCATAAGAAGATATCTTCTTCACCAATTTGAAATCCCGTTCTAATATCTCCCATTACGGTAAGGATAATAAAAAACACGATCCAAATCAAATAAACCACGGACTTCTTCTTATCATGTGCATCCTTAATGGCACTTCGACCAATATAAACATTTAACAATATCATTACAAGAAACAATGCAAAAATAAACAAATAAGCAATATAAATAATTGTATCAGTATTCTCATCGCCTGTATTACCATATTCAGGCAATGCAACATTCTCTGATGTTACACTCGAATATGCCATTATCAAGGTTTTTACTATAACCCATACGTTAAGTAAAATCAAAGTCCTGCCCGCCATAATAAGCCTATTGGAATGTCTTCGCTTATTAATGCTGTTAACATCATTACTTAGATTATACATGTAGCTTACCACTCTCCTTAGACATGAAAAAACCTACCTCTCCTATTATAACCGATATCCGCTTCCTTGACAATTAGTTCAAACTCTTTATCTTCTAAAAAAATGAGCCCGGCATTGCCGAGCTCGCAAAAAGCATATCCGTGAACAAATATTTGTTCCGAATTAGATTATTGAACAAGTTCTCCTAACTTAGTGAATATCTCGCCGAGAGCAAATGCACCAGCATCAGGATAACCGATTGATCTCTCACCAACTGTGCCGGCACGGCCCATGTGAGCTACGTGCTCTGCTGTAGCTGCTGCGCCTGCAACTGCCTTCTCAGCGGCTCTTGTAAATGAAGTCTTCATATCGCATCCTTCACCTGCGCAAGCTGTCCACTCATCAGCACAAGGAACAAGTGCATCAATTAATGTCTTATCGCCTACTACGGCTCCTCGTCCGAATGAACGCTCGCCTGTAGCCTGTACGCCCTTAACTGCTGCCTGGAGTAAGTCTGCTACATCTTGAACTGTAAGCTCTGTCTTTCCTTCTGTGCTCTTACCTGCTGAACGGAATGCAGAACCCCAGATAGGACCTGAAGCACCACCACAGTTCTCCATGATAATCATAGATAATGCACCGATGAAATCTCCGATGTCCTTGTTGTTATTAGCATTAACTTCGTTCCACTCTCTCTTAACCTGTCTGAAGCCCTTAGCAACTGATTGACCGAAGTCACCGTCACCTGCATGAGAGTCAAGCTCACACCAAGGCTGCTCTGACTCGATTATAATCTCAGCCATCTTATCAATTAAGAATACAACGCTGTCTTGACTTAAAGTAGCACCGTTAGGTACTGATGACATCTTAGATGTATCAGCTGTAAATGATACGTTAGTATTGTCTTCTGCACCGAATTGAATCTCAGAATATGTAGGTGTAGCAGAAGGTCCTGCAACTCTGAATCCCGGAGCCTCTGATACTGCATCAAGCATTTCCTTAAGCTCGTCGTCCATCTTAAGAATTGATACAGATGCACCAAGCATATCGATTGATGTCATGAAGTTACCAACGAATACTCTGAATGTCTTAACGCCTTTATCATTAAGAACCTTGGCAACTGCGTTATTGAAGAGATATAACTCCTGAAGAGGAGTAGAACCGAATCCGTTAATAAGAACAGATACGTCTTCTCCGTTTAATTTAAGTTCGTCGAGAAGTGCTGGAACGATTCGTTCTGCCAATTCATCCGCTGTAGCAATCTTCTCTCTCTTGATGCCGGGCTCACCATGGATACCAACACCGAATTCCATCTCGCCTTCTGAGATGTCGAATGTAGGCTTTCCTGCTGCGGGAACTGTACATGATGAAAATGCGAAGCCTAAAGACCTTACATTATCGGCAGCCTTCTGTCCGATTCTCTTAACTTCATCTAAGTCCTTGCCCATCTCTGCAGCTGCGCCTGCGCACTTATGTACAAATACTGTACCGGCAACACCACGACGACCTACTGTATATAAGCTATCTTGAACTGCGATATCATCTTCTACCTTAACGTAATCAACCTTAAGTCCGTCTTCCTCAGCAAGAGCTGCGGCATTCTTAAAGTTCATCATATCGCCTGAGTAATTCTTGATTACCATAAGTGTACCCTTATCAGAGGCGATAGCCTTAAGTGCCTGATATACCTGAACCTGTGAAGGTGAAGCAAATACATCTCCGCAAACGGCTGCATCAAGCATACCCTTGCCTACATAGCCTGCATGTGCGGGCTCATGTCCTGAACCACCACCTGATACAAGAGATACCTTATTCTTGTTAATGTCCTTCTTCTTAATAACCTTATACTTCTGAATAAACTCTAAGTCGGGATGTGCATTAGCAATACCGTTACACATTTCCATAACGACTGTCTCAGGTCTGTTAATAATCTTCTGCATAATTATTGTCTCCTCCCATACATTAATAATCTAAGATAACCGAACGGACTAGGTCCGTTCGGTTATTAATATACTATATTAGAACCATGATAATCCTAACTCTTTCTTACGTGCCGCACCAATCTTAGATGCAATCTTAATAGCTGAAGCTGTAGTCTGAGCAGTAACAGGGAATGGCATGTTGTGAATAGACTCATCAGGAATAGTAGCCTTCTCAGCAACCTTAAGAAGTAATTCATCATCAACATTATCTGAATCCATGTCACCAAGACATACAGGAAGTCCAACTGCAAGACAGAAGTCAATAACTTCAAGTAACTCTTCCTTCGGTGCGTTCTCAAGTACTAACTGACAAATTGTACAGAATGCAACCATCTCACCATGGAAGTAATCATGGTGTGCAGGAAGTAATGTAAGACCATCAACGATAGCGTGAGCAGCTGCAAGTCCGCTTGACTCAAATCCAAGACCTGAAAGTAAGATGTTAGTCTCAACAATCTTCTCAAATGCAGGTGTAACCTCATTGTTATCACAAGCAACCTTAGCTAATACGCCGTACTTCTTGAGGTTCTCATAGCAAAGTGTAGCAAGTGCATAAGAAGCATCTGTACCGTATCCGAGCATTGTGCCCTCTGCTCTGTTAGCTCCGCAAGGAAGACCTGCGTTAACGTTAGAGCAAGAACGTACGTTAGCACGTGCCTCAAAGAATGTTGCAAGTGCATCACCCATACCACTTACCAAGAAACGAGTAGGTGCATTAACGATTACGTTAGTATCAATAAGAACTACACTTGGATTCTGCTTGAAGTAAGCATAATCTTCGAATTCATGATCTTCTGTATATACAACAGCTGAGTGAGATGTAGGAGCATCTGTTGCAGCAATTGTAGGACAGATAATAAGATTAGTACCTTCTGCAACGCACTTAGATGTGTCGATTGCCTTACCACCACCAAGACCGATAGTAGATGTACAGCCGGCAGCTTTAGCCTGCTCTTGAAGCTTGGCAATAACAGGTCTGCAGCATTCGCCTTCAAAACCATCAGCGTATACGAATTCTACGCCCCACTTCTTCTGTGTCTCCTCTAGCTTATCCTTTACAAGATTAAGTGCGAAAGGATCGCCGATAAGAAGTGCCTTCTCGCCGAATGTCTTAACGAAATATCCTAAGTTCAATAATTCGTCTTCGCCTTGTACATACTTTGTTGGTGTAATAAACGCTTTTCTCATATCTAAAATCTCCTTTACATTATATTTTCTCCCTAATCGGGGCTACGCGTTTACGCATGAGGCTGTCCTAAAACTGCTTGTAGTGAAAAGTGATTCCCAATTTGTCCGAGAATAAAGCCTAATGAGGGAGGCGATGTGGAACATCGTTGACTGATCGGGCAAAGTGGGGATTAATTTTCGCTGCAATGAGTTTTCGGACAGTCTCGCATACTTATATAATAGCAAAGTGGAATTTATATTACAAGAATGAAAATAAAAAAAAGCCTTGGGTATTAGCCCAAGGCCTCAGCATATTTATTATTAGTAGATTCTTCTGATATCTACAATTGAACGATAGTTGGCATCGCTTACCTTGATACCGTCACGCGCATTGGATGCGTGAACAATTTGTCCGTTACCGATACAAATACCTACATGCGATCCGTAGCATACAATGTCACCGGCCTGCATATCACTAACACTATAGCCGACATTCTCCTGTGAATACGAAGAGTGAGGTAGGCTTACACCAAATTGTGCATATACGCTCATTACGAATCCCGAACAGTCAGTACCGTTAGTTAATGATGAACCACCGTATACGTAAGGATTACCAACGAACTGTAATGCGTAATTGGCAACCGCCGATCCGCCTCCACCGCTTGGTGCAGAATATGATCTGCCGGAGCCTGATGAAGATGACTTAGATGAAGAGCTCTTTGAAGAAGAATTATTCTTATTCTTCTGCGCCGTCTGTGCCGCTGCTGCAAATGCTTGTCTTGCCTGCGCCTCTGCCGCTGCCTGACGCTGTGCTTCTTCCTGTGCAAGTCTTGCCTGCGCCTCTGCTACTGTCTCTGCAAGCGCATACTTTGTAGTAATATCAACACCGCTTGATACAACATAACCATCGCCGTTCTCGCAGGTTACTTTAACCCACTCACCATTCTTAACGCCCTCTTCTAATACGGTAAATACTGTACCCTGAGGGAATTTACCTAAAGAATTAGCCTCTGATGCATCTTCGAACACATCTATAGCTAAAACCTTAACTGTTGCTTCTCTTCGAGAAACGCTTCTTGCTAAATCTGCGTTACCGATAACTAAGTATTCCTTCTTAATGTATCCTGTTACATTACCCGATGTAATCTTATACCAATCACCTTCCGAACCAATGATTGATGCGGCACAATTGTTATAAATCATACCTACAATCTCTGCATTCTCATCGGGAAGCGCTCTGATGTTAGCATATGATTCAACCTGAGCAATGGCTACATCTTCGTAGCTGGCTGTTGATGTCTGCACAAGTGATGCGCTGTTACCCGCAACTGTTGCACTAACATCATCTGCAAGTGCGTTACCTACAAGAAGTGTAACACCTGCTGTAGATGAGCCTTCATCAACCGCTGTATCTTCCTTGGCATTGGAAGTAGTTGTTACTGCCGTAATACCTGACAATGCTGTTGACTTGGTGGCTGCGTGAGCCGTAATACCTGCAGAACCCATACCCACAACAAGCGATGTACAAGCAATAACCGTCATATATCTTACATGTCTTGAATTAATCTCCATTATCTAATCCTCCACATTACTTACTTATTGCGATTTTGTTACAAAATTGTTACGCGCAAGATAAATTATAGCAACGTGAACTGTATTTGTCAATTAAATAGGCTGAAATTCTATTTTTTGTTACTATTCACATAACCTCCCCTATTCATTCACAAAATTTTGTTATTTTTAATGGTCACATCTACTACAACGTCAAATTTTGCTCATGTTGGGGAGGTTCCTGTTCCACAGATATTATTTTGGCTACCATTAATTATGCGACTATGCAAGCATGTCGCAAATTATGATAGCCAAAACAATCTGTGAATAGTAACTATTATTTCACATTTTCCAAGTAACGAGAGATACTTGTTATGCAATTTGCACCATCGGAGCAGGCAGTTATCACCTGTCGAAGCGCTTTGGTTCTTATGTCTCCCGCCGCAAATACACCCGGAACAGATGTTATACCATCCTCATTTGCAATAATATAGCCTCCGTCGTCGGTATCGGGGAGTCCCTTAAGCCCGGCAGTATTCGGGACTATGCCAACTGCCATGAAGCAACCGTTAACGTTTATTGATGATTTCTCACCTGTCTTCTTATTGGAAATGTTAATCGAAGATACCATACCATCACCGACCACTTCATCTACCACACTATCAAGTACAAGCTCGATATTATCGGTTGCTCGCACCTGATCCTCTAATATCTTGGCACCACGGAATGCATCTCTTCTATGAATAAGATATACCTTTGCACTTGTTCTTGCCAAGAATAAGGCATCCTCTAATGCAACATCACCGCCACCTACAACTGCTACATCCTTATTCCTAAAGAATGCTCCGTCACATGTTGCGCAATAAGATACTCCCATGCCTGTAAGCTCTGATTCGCCGGGCACACCAAGCGTTCTGTGACTTGCACCTGTTGCAATTATAACAGTCTTACTCTCAACATCCTCCTTATTGGTGTGAACAACCTTAGTTTCACCCTTGTCTTCTATCTCAGACACATTTGCCACAAGAAATTCTACGCCCAAGCCTTCTGCGTGAGACTTAAACTTCTCGCCCAATTCTTGGCCTGACAAACCGGGCAATCCCGGATAATTATCAATCTCGTATGTAGTTGCAATCTGTCCGCCCGCAAGAGGACTTCTGTCAATAATAAGTGTACTAAAGCCTGCGCGCTTGCCATAAATTCCCGCCGTAATTCCCGCCGGACCGTTTCCGATTATTACAACATCATAAATCATAACAAAATGTCCTTTCTTTTTTCACATTTACATATTATAATAACAGTATAAATACTATGCGAAGGGAGGAGCCAATTATGGATATGCCAAGTGCATCAATGATTAACTCGAATAATGGTGTGTTACAGCAATTCGGTATTGCTATGCTTGGTAATCAGTGCTAATGAAGCAGCAATGCTTGCGTCGATGCCTGCACCGTCTCCTTCTTTGGAGAGCTTAGCTAATCCTAATGTTGGACAACATATCGATATTGGAGTTTAATCCCAATCATCAAACAGTATTTATTGACACGTCGGCTACTAGCCGGCGTGTTGTATTTCCCATATACAGTCTCAGAACCAAGCACCTCTCCTCCAACCGGGCATTCGCCCAACGTTACCGGCAACAAGGGTTCCTCCCACTTCGTGGGGCCCTCCTTATTGCATATTCCGGAGAGGTCTTTGCTCCTCAGTCTTGATTGCCTTACTTCTCCACTATCGCCTCAATCTCAAGCATTACGTCCTTCGGAAGTCGTGCTACCTCTACACAGCTTCTTGCAGGGTACGGCTCAGTGAAGTACTTAGCGTAAACTTCATTAATGGCGCCAAAGTCGTTCATTTCCTTAATGAATACTGTTGTCTTAATGACCTTATCCATAGATGAACCGCTTGCTTCAATTAAGTTTTTAAGATTGGAAAATGCTTGTTCAGCCTGTGCTACGCTGCCCTCAGGGATATCTCCTGTGGCAGGGTCTACAGGAATTACACCTGATGTGTAAACGATATTTCCCATATCAATTGCTTGTGAGTAAGGGCCGATTGCTGCCGGTGCCTTATCTGTACTTATTACCTTCTTCATGGTTAGTCTCCTTTCTGGTAAATGTATAAGTAATAATATCAACTACAACTATACCTTACGTATCTTCCCATCCTCAAGTGATATTATTCTCTGCTTATACAGTCGCCCGATTGCTCTCTTAAATGCGTTTTTGCTAAGACCTGTCTCGCGCTTTATGACCTCCGGCGAGGCCTTCTCCGTAAATGGAAGTACGCCGGCGTAACTGTCAATTAATTCAAGCAACATCTCAGCGTCTTCATCCATCTGCACATAAGCTTTATCTCTTGTTGTAACATCAAGCTTACCGTCTTCCTTGACGCCGGTAACACGTACATCGATGACATCACCGATTCGATACATCGACGTGTCCTCATGCTTTGGAATCATGGCAGAATACTTGTCATCTATCGCTATAAATGTACCATAATCGTGTCCGAATTCATAGATGCGACCTGTTACTTCATCGCCGATTCCATAAGGTGCCCTTGTGCTGAGCAATCCGTATATACCCTTCATGCTTCCGCTTAGACGATTACTCTTATCAATATAGAGTCTGATTAATACTTCATCGCCTGCTTCAACGTGACCGACCATTTCCTTATATGGCAGGAAGAGGTCTTTTTCAAGTCCCCAGTCAAGAAATGCTCCGATTTTAGTTATCTCTTTGACTGTAAGCGGTACATATTCTCCGAGTGTTAACGGCGGCTTATTGACTGTTGCTATCATTCTGTCTTCCGAGTCACGATAGACAAATACCTCAAGCTCATCACCCACCTTAATACCGGCGGGCACTTGCTTCTTCGGAAGAAGAATTCTGTCTTCACCTTTATTCCTGTTAATTGCCAAATATACTCCGAAATCGACCTTCTTAACAACTATCAGCTTTTGTGTCTTGCCTAATTCAATCATGTATATTAGTCCTATTATCAGTTTATACCGTCTATCTTGTCCAGGTCATACAGCATCTCAATAACGGCAAACTCTGTCTCATCATTATAAAGTACCGTCTGCATACCATTATCTATATCAGATGTGCTAACCTTAACAATATCATCCTTGTATGCGACCTGCTTATAGCTTGCTCTTATGTATGAAATATCAGTATCATCAAGACATTCTGCTGCTGCCTCTATATATCTGGAATTATTCATATGATGATTTGTATCAATGTGCATCTGTCTAACTCTAAATGAATAATCTGCTTCACCACCCGAAACCTTACTTAAAAGCTCATCGCATACAGGTATCTTACGCGATAACCATTTCCTCTGAATAGGGCTTTTCGATGTGAAGCCATCAGCCATATCATCAGGCACATTTGCCGGCTTAAGAGTCTTCAGATTCATAAGAACCCACATGGAATCCGCTTCAACCAGCCTCTCGCCATCAGTTGTATCTATAGAAAAGTTACGAAATCCCATCATGCCACGGAAGCGATAGGCCCATGTATTAATGACAATATCCTGACCGAGAATCGGTCTCTTATTGATTCTAATCTGCCATTCCGTGATATACCAACCCAAATCATTGTCATTAAGTCGATTAAGGTCATAATCAATCGCTATAGAATCGAACATGGCACAATCAGTCATATAGCGCATAACAGCCGCTATTGACATCATTCCGTCTTCATCTACTTCACTGTATCTCACTCTTGATGTAAAAGAATACATATATTATTTCCTCTCAAAAATATCGTTTAGTTAAATGTAATTAGTTGTTATTTAGGCTTCTGCCCTCTTGGGAATCATTTTAATTAATCCTATCAATTTACCCGAAAGATATTTTACAACAAAAGCAAATACTGCAATTAATACAACACATAAAACAACTGCCGTTAAATAATCAGCGTTACTTAATTCAGCGTTATCAAATCTTGCAGACACTTCATTAATAACAACATGATGAATCAAAAATATACAATATGAGTATTTACTGATTGTTGTAACAACCTTATCAACAGCCATATTCTTCATTATAAAGTTTAACTGAGCTATAAAATAAAATGTTGATATTGCAACTAAGTTAACAACCAACGAAAGTCCAACAATCCCATCCACCTTAACAAGAACAAAAGTAACTATTACCGCGATACTGATAATAAACGCAATTATACGTGGCTTATTGTTGCGCCATGTAGTATTACGATTTTCATTTAATACAACATATTTCGCATAGTATATACCAAATGCAACCTCAACTATTTGAAATACAGGATGCCTGAGAAACATCATTTCTCCCGAATATGTAAAAACGAAAATCAAAAAAACAACCAGTATTATTGCCCATGCTATCTTAGGTATTTTATCTATTAACCACTTAAGTATCGGAAAGAAACAATACACTATTACTATCGTGCCGACATACCACTCACCCACCATATAAAAGGTAGGAATCTTATATGCAAACATACCGTCCATGCCAAATACAGACAGGAGTATATTTACCTTGGGTACGTCTTGAGGAATACCTCCGTTTTTCCAGAACATATATAAAAACACAATGATATAAGCTACCCAAAAAGCCGGATAAATAGCCAAAAAACGCTTATAAATATAATTTCCGATTTTGAAATGCGATTGCTTTGAAGTGGAAATATAAAGTGATGCACCTGAAAGAATAAAAAAAGCACCAACCGCTATCATTCCCAAGTCAACACTTGAAGACTCGATATGCGAAACAAGCGGTCTGCCATCAATCTCAAAATGAAATACTACAATGAGTATACATGCAACACATCTAACTAAATCAAGACTCTTATCTCGCTTTATCATGATATCCTCCCATAAAACATACTTACAAATAGCATTTTTAAATAATACTATCATAAAAAAGAGTGACAGGCGCCACTCTTCTTAAAAAAATATGCTTACACTGGCCCACAAGGATTCGAACCTTGAAATGACGGAGTCAGAGTCCGTTGCCTTACCATTTGGCGATGGGCCACTATGCGTTGTTACAACGCTGTAATTATACAAAATGCACTGTATAAAGTCAATATTTTTTTCATAATGAGTCTCGCGCGACAGGGGGACGGGTTCCTTGCGCGACAGGGGGACGGGTTCCTTGTCGCGCACGTTTTAGATCAGTACAATTCTCGCGACAAGGAACCCGTCCCCCTGTCGCGCTATTCCTCATCCTTCGCCCAACCATAAGCATACTTAACAGCCTTGTTCCAACCCTTGTACAGCTTAGTACGCTTGTCAGGCTCCATAGCCGGAGAGAATTTCGTTGCATCTCCCTTTAGCGAACGCAGCTCATCCATATCCTTCCAAAAGCCAACCGCAAGACCCGCAAGATATGCGGCACCCATAGCAGTAGCTTCAACATTGGTAGGTCTTGCAACCACCTGTTCAAGCATATCGGATTGAAATTGCATCAAGAAATCATTATTGCTTGCACCACCATCTACCCTAATATGCGTAAATTCAAGACCGGAATCCTCCTTCATGGCACGAGTAACATCAAGTACCTGATATGCAATCGACTCTAAGGTCGCTCTTATAATATGACTCTTGGTTGTACCTCTTGTAATACCAACAATCGTACCGCGAGCATACTGGTCCCAATGCGGTGCTCCAAGACCGGTAAAAGCCGGAACCACATAGCATCCGCCCGAGTCGGGTGATTTGGTGGCCAAATATTCCGAATCAAATGAATCATCTATTAAATGCATACTGTCTCTTAACCACTGAATGGCGGCACCGGCAACGAAGATTGAACCCTCAAGCGAATATGTAACCTTGCCGTCAAGTCCCCAAGCAATAGTTGTAACAAGTCCATTATCAGATGAAACTATGCGCTCGGAAGTATTCATAAGGATAAAGCAACCTGTTCCGTACGTAATCTTGGCATCGCCTTCATCAAAGCAGTGCTGACCGAATAAAGATGCTTGCTGGTCACCGATAACAGATGCAATCGGCACCTTACTGCTTCCTGCGATTTGGTCATATTCAAGATAACCGTATACTTCGGAGCTTGCCTTAACCTCAGGTAGCATCGAGCGCGGTATATCGAGCTCCTTTAATATATCATCATCCCACTTAAGTGTATTGATATTAAAAAGCATTGTACGACTTGCATTGGAATAATCGGTTATATGAACATTTCCCGCAGTAATGTTATATACAATCCACGTATCGACTGTACCAAATAACAAGTCTCCATTCTCAGCCTTCTCTCTTGCACCCTCTACATTATCAAGTATCCACTTAATCTTAGTTGCAGAGAAGTAAGCATCCGGTCTGAGTCCCGTCTTGCTTCTTATCTTATCATCAAGCCCGCGAGCAATCAAATCGTCCGCAATGTCCGCCGTACGACGACATTGCCACACAATCGCGTTATATACAGGCTCGCCCGTGTTCTTATCCCACACAATAGTTGTCTCACGTTGGTTAGCAACACCGATTGAGGCAATATTATCTGCTGTTGCCTTAATACGTGTAAGCGCTTCCATGATTACACCGAGAAGTGCCGACAACAGCTCTTCCGGATCCTGCTCAACCCATCCGGGCTCGGGATAGAATTGCATCGTCTCCTTTTGCGCCATAGAGCACACCTTACCATCATGATTATATAGAATTGCCCTAACACTGGTTGTTCCCGCATCAAGGACAAGTACGTATTTGTTAGGATTCAATTTATGCTTTTTGTCTACACTCATTATCAATCTCCGCTAATTTGGCTGACGACTATATCAATAGTGGGTCACATAACTTCTATATCTCTAACAGCTTATCTATTAAGCGATACCCATTCTCTTCGAATATACCGCTATCCTTGCCACCCTTCTCACTATATGGTAAATGTTCATCAGATGACAAATCCTTGGAACTGTCGAAAAGCATATACGGAATCGGCTCATCAGTATGTGTTCTAATCTCAACAGGTGTCGGATGATCCGGCATAATAAGCAATCTGATATCTTCACCTGCTGCCGTTACACCCTCATATATAGGCTTGATGATTCGTGAATCAAGATTCTCAATCGACTTAATCTTACGCTCGTAGCTTCCTTGATGTCCCATCTCATCAGGTGCCTCAACATGCACATATACAAAGTCTGAGCCCTGGTTGACTAACGTATCAACTGCTGCATTTGCCTTGCCTTCATAGTTAGTCTCAAGACCGCCTGTAGCTCCTTCAACCAATATAACCTTCATCTTGGCACCTACCGCAATTCCCTTAAGCAAGTCAACCGCTGATATCATTGCACCTGTTCTATGAGTCTTGCCCTCGAAAGAAGTAAGTGCAGGTCTCGTACCCGCTCCCCAGAACCAAAGTGAATTTGCAGGATTAAGACCTTTTCTTTTGCGCTCTATGTTAATAGGATGATTAACTAAAATATCATAGCTTCTAACCATCATATCTCGAAGCACTTCATCCTGTGGCAGCTTATCGCCTACAACCTGTCCTAAGACATCATGCGGCTGTACAAGTGGCATAACCGTGCCCTTATCAATTATCAGCAAATGTCTGTAGCTTGTACCTACATAGAACTTATAGCCTTCCTTCTCAAGCTCCTTCTTACAAGCATCCAAAAGAACCGCTGCATCCTCTGTTGATATCTCGGAAGATGAATGATCGATTATTGTACGGTCCTCATATCTGTCCTCTTCCTCGGTCAATGTAACGATATTACATCTGAGCGCCACATCGGTCGGCTTCATGTCAACACCGATACTAAGCGCTTCAAGAGGACTTCTTCCGGAATAATATTCTCTTGGGTTATAGCCAAGCACTGACAAATTAGCTGTATCAGAGCCCGGGCTCATCCCCTCGGGAACGGTTCTCACAAGTCCGATTTCTGCTGTCTTACTTAGCTTATCCATCATAGGAGTATTGGCATATTCAAGCGGTGTCTTACCACCAAGCTCCTCAATCGGCCAATCAGCCATGCCATCTCCGAGTATTACTGCGTATTTCATCTGTATATGCTCCTTATGTCTAAACACACATTTACAAGTAATTATCTGACACGAATCATCTTAATAACATCAAGACCCGACGACTTGGTATTATAATCAGCCTCAGACATAACATCTGTTACAAATCCAATCTCGCCGTCTACGATTCCTTCTACAAACTGTACATCGCCAAATGCCTTCTTAACATCATCCTTGCCGGACTTAGTTCTTACGAAAAATGCACTCTTCACAACCGATGCATCTGCAAGCTCAAGCTTCTCCGGTCTCCATTCAAGCGGAATATTCTCATCCTTGTGACGAGCCATCTCTACGATATCGCCAACCACTGCTGATGCTGTCGGAAGCGAACCGGCACCTGAGCCGTAGAACATACCGTCGCCAAGCATATTACCGTGAACAAATATCGCATTGAATACATCATCTACCGCATAAAGTGGATGCTCGGGTGGCAGCATATACGGCGCAACCCTTGCAACATATGTATCACCTGTAGCTGTTGATGTGGCAAGAAGCTTAATTTTGCGATTAACAGCATTGGCATACTTAATATCATCTGCTGTAATCTGACTGATTCCCTCTGTAGGAATATCTGTATATTCAACCTGCTGACCACAAATAAGAGATGTAAGAATCGCAATCTTACGCTGTCAGCTGTAGGGTCCTTCTCAGCGTATCCGAGCTCCTGTGCCTCCTTAAGCACATCAGCGAAATCGCTTCCGTCCTCTGTCATCTTAGTCATGATATAATTAGTTGTACCATTAACGATACCAGAGATTTCCTCGATTATATCTCCAGTTAAGCACTCTAGAATTGGACGAATAATTGGGATTCCGCCACCAACCGATGCTTCGAACAGAAAGTTAACATTATGCTCTCTTGCAGTCTTAATTAGGTCGGCACCCTTATCGGCAACAAGTGCCTTATTACTGGTGGTAACGTGCTTACCGGCCTCAAGCATTGCTTTGACAAATGTGTAAGCAGGCTCTACTCCACATCGGGATCTTCTGCTATTATCTTATAATCATTGACAACCAACTTTTCCCATGGCTCACTGGGGAACTCTCTTCTGTCAAGGACATATTTAACATCTAAGTTAAATCCTACTCTCTTAGCTATTACCTTAGCATTGGTTGTAAGCACCTTATACACTCCGGAACCGATTGTTCCAAATCCCATTATTGCTACGTTCATAATCGTTGCTCCTTCCGGGCTACGCCCTATAAATTATTTATCTGAATATACTTTTTGCAAAAACTCTTTAACCATATTAGCATATCTTTCGGGGTCGGAATCAATAGATATACCGTGTCCGGCGCCCTCATATTCGTGATATTCACTATATCCGGTGTATGCCTCATGCATGCGTTTGCTATGCTCGGGGAAGATGAAGTCATCATCGCCACCATGTGCAAAGCAAATCGGAATCTTACTGTCCTTCATACAATCAATAGGTCTTGCTTTCATGAAATTAAATCCATACAACAGTCCGCTTATTGCTCCGCCAAGCGGTGCTATGAATACCGGCAAGTGAAATTTATTCTTGACGGTATTCTTATTAACATCAGCAAGATCGGCATAACCGCAATCCGCAACTATAAAGTCAATCTGCGGATTATACTGAAGCGATGTAATAGTAAGTCCCGTACCCATTGATTCACCGTGACAACCAAGTGCAATGTCCTTACCGAATCGCCTCCTGGTATCCTCTATGACCGCAAGCAAGTCACGCGACTCATCACGGCCAAATGTTGTAATTGATTTGGCATTCTCACCATGATTACGATCATCATATATTACGCAATTATATCCAAGCTTACGAAATACAGATGCATACTTCATAGAACCACATCTATTGTAGGTGTAGCCGTGGCTGATAATCACAAAGCGTTGTCCGTTGCAATCATCCTTGCCATCAGCCTTACGATACTTCTCAGGCGCAAAGCTTCCTTCTGACTCCTGCGACTTAGGCTCTTCATAGTTATAGTCCTCGATTCTGCCGTAATCATCCATATAGTCATAAGCCGGAAGAAACGATGCATGTAAGATATAGCCATTATAGCCTTCAATCGTATAGACACTTGCAGGATTCATATCAAGTCCTTGCATAAAATCCTTGCCCATCTCCAGCTTCCAGCCATCTGCCATCGGTGTTCTCTTAGGCTTAACCGTACCTGTCGCAAGCACAATTACCAAACCAAAGAAAGCAATAATTAATACCAGCAGTACAACAATTGCAATTATTAATCCGGTACTCATATTAATTCTCCTTCTAATCCTCTTCCAAGACTTTCTTGTACATAGTCATCATTCCATCCGTCATTGATACTTTTTTCGACAACTTCTTATTATTCATCATCGCTGACACAAGATACATACCGATAATTCTTCCTATATTCTTCTGTGGAAAATCATCATAAAAGCCATGTTCTTTATAGAATCTGTGATCTTCCTTCATAAGACCTTGCATCTGATAGATAAGATCTCTGAATATCTTCATTCCTCCGACACCATAGAAATTAGCAGGCGGATTGTATCTATTCTTCATTGCATAATATAATTTCTTAACCATATTATCAATCGACTCATCCGCATCATTCTCATTAGATACAATTCCGGCTAAATAATTACCGCCAACCTGTGCTTTTGCTTCCATAATCGTCATAAGATTAGTCTCTATCGACAATATGCCATCCACCAGATATGCCACGGGCTTACCCATCGTTACTGTTCTGTGACCATTGCAGAATTGCCTGTCATCAAACAACTTGAACCTGTATCCCATCGAATGATCCTTGATACTGTATGCATATACAACAGCATCCGCACCGTTAATATTCTTCCTTAAAAACTCATCAAATCCGTCTTTATAGATACATGTTCCATCAGTTGCACAATTAAAGCATCCGAGGCACCCTCCGATAAACGGAAATTCTCTTATGTTAATAACACTAACCTCTCCGGGGAAGCGAAGCACAAATCTATCTATCATGCTACGAAGCTTATCAGCACTTTTATCTTCGCTATCATAATCAGTTACAAGAGCAATGCTCTTATTCGTCTTAACCGATGAATTCTTAACAGCTGTACTTGCCTTATAAGTCTTACCCTTGACCGTAATCATATGTGGCTCATCACATAACCCCCCATTAATACTCCATAAAACGAACTTAAAGAAATCAACGGCCTCACTCCGTCCCTTCTTGCTGCGAATATCCTCCATATCGGCGGAAAGACCACGAACGTATTTAAGCCCCATATCAGCACAATTCTCTTCTATAAATCTATGCGCGGTAATGTCATAGAAATGCTTAGAGGTAGTAACCTGCGTAGCGTATTTGCCGGCAATTCTAACCTTATTCTCCTTAACCAACTCAATAAATCGATGAAGCTGAGCCGGTATGACAAATGTATATACGGGATAGCTGAATACTATTAAATCCGCCTGCTCTAATGACTTCTTTGCCGAAGAAAAATCCCTCTCTATGCTCTTTATCTTAGCCGCCACATTAATCGTCTCATAATCATGCTCCGGAAACTTCTTCTCAAGATACTTCATATGGAAAAGTGTAATGCTGTTGTCGCCTCTGGGCGAGCCGTTAAGTATAAGAATCTTCATAACTACTCCTATTATAAAAACAAATCCGTTATATTGTACCACAAATTAAAAAAGGTTGACACAAAAATGTGTCAACTTAGTGCCTTCACAATTGTTAACACATTAGCGCCATCCTTGTATTCATAATGCAGTTCTTCTGCGAACTTCTTAGTCATAAATATACCCAAGCCTCCTATCCTACGCTCATCTACCGAAAGAGTAACATCCGGGTCTTCGTTTGCAAGCGGATTATAAGGTATACCGGTGTCAGAAAAAGTAATACTAATCCTTCCATCATCCACAAAATCAACCATAATTGTTGCGTTACCTTCATTAGGGGCATAGGCATAGTATGCTATATTAACAAATATCTCTTCCACTATAATGTCAAGCTGTGTTGCTGCCTTCACCGATACATCAACATTCTCAAGGAACGCATTGACAAACGCTTGAACTTTATGTAATTCTTCTGTTTTTGCAGGTATCGTTAATTTCTTTTCCATATTCGATATTCTATCATATTATCTATCATAATATAACACACAATTATAATAACTCATTAACAAGCCACTTGATTTCTTATTCATATAGCTATTATCTCAAAAACCCGAAATTATACCGGCTATTGTATATTAATAAAGTTTTCAAGAATTCTCTTACCGTCTGCCGTAAGTATTGATTCCGGATGAAATTGCAGGCCGTATACTTCGTATTCAATATGCTTGACTCCCATTATTTCATCATCATCATTAGCCTTAGCTATTATCTTAAGGACATCAGGTAAGTCAGATGATACACTAAGTGAATGATATCTTGCAACCTCTATATTATCCTCCAAGCCATTAAATATCTTACATGAATTATCAATGCTTGCAATTGACTTCTTGCCATGCATAAGACGAGAAGCATAACCAACATTTCCCCCAAATGCTTCACATATCGCCTGATGTCCGAGACATACGCCGAGAATCGGTATCTTGGATGCATACTCTGTTACAACATCTTCACATATGCCTGCATTATCGGGTCGTCCCGGACCGGGACTTAGAATTATATGGCTTGGTGCCATTCTTCTTATCTCTGCAAGGCTTACATCATCATTTCTTACAACTCTGATATCAGAATTAATGCTTCCCAGCATCTGGTAAAGATTATATGAGAAGCTATCGTAATTATCAATAAGTAAAATCATAGCTAGTCCTCCATGTTAGATGCTTTCTCAATCGAAAGCATTACGGCCTTCGCCTTGTTAATGCATTCGTTGTATTCACTTACCGGGTCCGAATCTGCAACAATTCCCGCGCCGGAACGAACGAATACCTTATCGTTCTTCTTGTACGCAATCCTAATGGCAATCGCCGTATCCAGATTGCCCGCAAAATCAATATAGCCTATTGCTCCACCGTATATTCCACGCTTATTGTTCTCTAATTCATTTATTATCTCACAGGCTCGAATCTTCGGTGCTCCGGACAGTGTACCCGCCGGAAGAATTGAGTCAATTACATCTACAGGACTCTTTTTATCTTTAAGCCTTCCCCTTACCGTTGAACCTATATGCATCACATGTGAAAACCTAAGCACCTCCATGTATTTCTCAACCTCAACAGAACCGAACTCAGATATCCGTCCGATGTCATTCCTTCCAAGGTCAACAAGCATATTGTGCTCGCTAAGCTCCTTCTCATCCCTTTTAAGCTCTTCTTCTAATCTCTTATCCTCCTCATCATCCTTGCCCCTTGGTCTTGTCCCTGCAAGTGGAAATGTGTGGAGAATTCCGTCCTCCAGCTTAACAAGCGTCTCCGGACTTGCGCCTGCAACCTCCATATCATCTCCGCTAAAGTAAAACATATACGGAGAAGGATTAAGTGTCCTTAGTATTCTGTATGTATCAAACAGGCTTCCCTTAAAATCAGCCTCCAATCTGTTAGACAAAACAACCTGGAATATGTCTCCTTCATGAATATAGTCCTTAGCCTTATTAACCTTATCACAGAATTCTTCTTCGCTAAAGAGAGCTCTATACTCGGAAAGAAGCTTACCCTTGGGGATATCTGCCTTTGCACCGGTTCTTATAAGACTGATTATTTCATCAATATCTAAAAGCGCTTCTTCATAACTATTTTTAAAATCATCAGTTGATGCATTTGCAATAATTACTATCTTCTGCTTCAGGTTGTCAAAGGCAATGACCTTATCGAACAGCATTAAGTCGAAATCCTTAAAGCCTTCCGTATCCTCAGCATCAAGGTCAAGCTTTGGCTCTGCATATTTAATATAGTCAAAGGAAAAATAGCCTACCAATCCGCCCGTAAATGAAGGATAGCCTTCAAGCTTAGGGCTTTTATATTTATCTAAAATATACTTAAGATGAGCCTTAGGCTCTCTTGACATCTCCTCTAATACCTGCGAACCGTCGGCATCATATATTTTAAGGTGATTGTTACTGCATGTTATACATAGCTTGGGATTATATCCAAGAAATGTATATCTGCCCCAGCTTTCCTGTTCCATTACACTTTCCAATATGAACACATGCGGACTTACTCCTCTAAGAATTCGAAGAAGTTCAATCGGCGTTGTAATATCAGATAAAATCTCCTTCTTAACGGGAATGTAGTTATAATCACTTGTATATTGTTTCAGTATATCATAATCATTCATACTATTACCTCTAACCCTGTTGCATCCACCTACACATTGGATGCTTTAATGTATTTCTCCAATGCCTCGTATGCTTTGCCGGAATCTAATATCTCTTCTGCCTGCAATACGCCACGGGCAACGGAATCTGCCTTTTCACCGATGTAAAGCGCCGCGCCGGCATTCATAAGAACAGTATTTCTCTTGCCGCCCTTAATCTCACCTTTAAGAATACCTCGCGTAATATCAGCATTTTCCTCAGGCGTGCCACCCAATAGCTCCTCCTTATCACATCTGTCGAAGCCGAAGACCTCCGGTGAAATGTCATACGACTTAAAGTACCCATTGTTAACCTCACATACAAATGTCGGTCCCACAGCAGATATCTCATCAAGCCTCTCTCGACCATATACAACCATTCCACGCTTAACTCCCATATCCGATAAAACTCTTGCAAGGGGCTCAACAAGACATTCATCATATACTCCAAGAAGCTGTCTTGTCGGACATCCCGGATTAGTTAAAGGACCTAAGATATTGAACACTGTACGAATACCCAATTCCTTCCTTACCGCACCCACATACTTCATTGATGTATGGTATTTCTGAGCAAAGAAGAAGCAGAAATTGGTATCCTCAAGAAGCTTCCTACACTCCTCGGGCTCCTTCTCAATATTAGCTCCAAGCGCTTCAAGACAATCTGCCGTACCGCTAAGAGATGATGCCGCACGATTACCGTGCTTTGCAACCTTAATTCCCGCCGCAGCTACTATAAATGCCGTTGTTGTTGAGATGTTAAAGCTTCCTGCTTTATCTCCTCCCGTGCCTACTATTTCCATTGCATCCATATTACCCAAATCACATTTTAATGCATGCTCTCTCATTGCCCTGGCACATCCCAATATCTCATCCTCAGTCTCTTTCTTCGTGCTCTTGGTTGAAAGCGCTGCTCTGTGTCTGCGATGTCTTTCCCGACATTATCTCATTCATTACCGTGTATGCCTCATCATAAGTAAGGTCTTCCTTCATTACAATCTTCTCAATAGCTTCTTTAATCATTTTGTTGCTCCTTTCATATACATGCTACATTTGTTTCTTCATTTCATTCAAATCATTCTTGAACCCGGATACATACTCTCTTGCAATTCCCGGATTATAATTCCCTTCTCTCATTAGGTTAATAAAATATGAACCTACAATCGCTCCATCAATTATATCTTTCATAGGCTCCACGTCCTTAGCCTCTCTTATTCCGAAGCCCATCATTACGGGAATTTTTGATTGCTTCTTAACATCTGACAGATAATCAATTACCTTGCTGTGAAATGATGCATTTCCTCCGGTAACTCCCATAGAAGATACGCAGTACACAAATCCTCTTGCATTCTCAAGTATTGTGGGGATTCTATCAGCACTTATTGGTGATACTAATTGTACAAGTATTGTTGTGTCATACTTATCAATTGCATCTCTTAACTCATCTTGTTCTTCTAGTGGAAGATCCGGAATAATAAGACCATCTACACCACACTCATCACATTTCTCGGCAAAGGCTTCAACTCCGTAATTAACTATGGTGTTGTAATACATCATAAAAAGTATTGGTTGCTCACTGCCGCTATCTCTTATATCCTTCATAAGCTCAAATGTCTTCCTAAGGCTTGAACCCTGCTTAATAGCATGAATCACGCTTCCATCAGCAATCGGATCAGAAAATGGTATCCCGAGCTCTATTACATCCGTGTATCCCTTTTGGGCCTCTATTATTTGCTTCGTAGCCTCCATTCCTCCGAGTCCCGCGGTATAATATGTTATAAATGCTTTTTCACCTTTTTCGTTTAACTTCGTTAAATGCTCTTCTATTCTGTTACCCATGATAATCACCTCCTTAATTAAGATAACCTTTGCCGGCAATATAATCAGATATCGTATTAACATCCTTATCACCTCTGCCTGACAGACAGATAATCATGGATTGATTCTCATTCATATTCTTCGCATATTTAAATGCATAGGCTACTGCATGTGCACTCTCAATCGCAGGTATTATGCCCTCTTCCTTAGTAAGCTCCATAAGAGCATCCATAGCCTCTGCATCCGTAATCGGTTCATATACTGCTCTACCCGAGTCTCTTAAGTATGCGTGCTCCGGTCCGACTCCCGGATAATCGAGTCCCGCCGATATTGAATGAGCAAGCTTAACATTTCCATCCTCATCACTTAACAGATATGACTTGGTTCCGTGAAGTACACCTATATGACCTCTTGCCATTGATGCGGCATGTTCATCCGTATCAATTCCTTTACCGGCCGCCTCAACTCCGATTAGCTTAACACTCTCTTCATCAATGAAATCAGCAAACATCCCGATTGAATTCGAGCCACCTCCGACACATGCCATAACAACATCAGGTAATCTTCCTTCTTTTTCAAAATGCTGCTTTTTTGCTTCTCTTGAGATACATGACTGAAATTCCTTAACCATCTTAGGGTACGGATAAGGTCCGATTGCCGAACCTATAATGTAAAATGTGTCTTCTGCTGTCTTAGCCCATGTCCTTATAGCCTCATTTGTTGCATCCTTAAGGGTGTTAGAGCCCGATTCGACCGAAACAACCTTTGCTCCCAGCATTTCCATTCTCATAACATTAAGAGCTTGCCTCTTAACATCTTCACTTCCCATAAATACCGTACACTCCATATTGAATAATGCACAGCCTGTTGCTGTTGCAACACCATGCTGTCCGGCGCCTGTTTCCGCAATAATCTTGGTCTTACCCATTCTCTTGGCAAGAAGTATTTGACCTAATACATTATTAATCTTATGAGCGCCTGTATGATTCAAATCTTCTCTCTTAAGATATATCTTGGTACCGTATTTCTTAGATAAGTTCTCTGCCAGATATAGCGGTGTCTCTCTTCCCACATATTCCTTCAGGTAATAATTATACTCATTTATAAATTCTTCATCCCTTATTGCCTTCTCGAATTCTCTGTCAATTTCATCAAGTACATTCATAAGTGTCTCTGCTACATACTGTCCGCCAAATTTTCCATAATATGCTTTATCGTTCATAATGCTTCCTTTCCTCTGTTGTGCTTCAAGTTTTGTTACATTCTTACTGCTTCAACAAATTGTTCAATGAGCCTTTTATCTTTTCCTATCTTGTCCTTACCAAGCTCTACCCCGGAGCTTACATCTACAATGTCAGGCTTTAATAGCTTAATTGCCTCCCCCACATTCTCCTTATTAAGACCTCCCGCAAGGATAAATGCTTTGTCCTTTATAAGCTTAGTTGATAACTTGTCTTTGTTTTTTTGCCAGTCAAAGGCTTCTCCCGAGCCAAAATTTTTGGAATCTATTACAATGCCTTTTATCTTGTCTGATTGCTTATCATTTAAAGCTTCTAAATAAGCTATCTTCTCACCAAACTCATCATCGGAAAGATTTATAGCGTACCAGACATCTTTTCTTGCCTTATCAAGAACATTTACGTCAAGCTTTCCGTGAATCTGAATCATATCGAAATTCTCATTTTCTTTTTCCGTGAATTCTTCCGGAGTGGGCGATACCATTACGGCAACCTTCTTTATGTCAGGCTTCAATCTTTTACATATTGCTCTTGCTTTATCAAGACTGATATTCCTCTTACTTTTTTCATAAAACACAAATCCGGCGTAGTCTACTTTATTGTCATTAAGGTAATCTGCTTCCGCTACACTTGTGATTCCGCATATTTTTATTTTCATATCCTGCTCCTTATTCTTATGTCAAATAGCTAACTTCCATCTTTTAGCAAGCTCTCTCGGACTTTCTGACTCCATAAATGATTGTCCTATCAAGAATGCATCAACGCCTAATTCCTTTAGAAAACGAACATCATCATCTGTCTTAATCCCCGATTCCGATACAACTATTTTATCTTTGGGTATATATTTCTTAAGTCTCTTAGTCGTATCAAGACTGATTGTAAAATCATTAAGGTTTCGATTGTTAATCCCTATAACAGGTGCTTCTATCTCTAATGCCCTTTCTATCTCATTTTCATCATGACATTCAACCAATACACCTAAGTCTAATTCCTGTGATAGCTGATAAAATGACTTCAGCATACAATCATCAAGTATCGCGCATATAAGAAGAACCGCATCCGCACCTATAGCCTTCGCTTCATAGAATTGATATTCATCTATCATAAAATCCTTTCTAAGAATCGGAAGGGATGACATTACTCTAATCTGTTCTAAGTATTCTACGCTTCCCTTGAAATGGTCTTGCTCTGTAAGACATGATATGGCATCTACCGAATCATTATATTCATCTATCCTTGTCAGTAGGTCAATCGATGAATTAATATCTCCCGCAGAAGGGGATGCCTTCTTGAATTCACCGATAATACTTATTCCATCCTTAGCCAGGTTATTGTAGAACAAGGTAGTGTCCTTCGTCTTATCCTTAAGCTCTGAGTACGCTTTATCCCTCATATACTCCACCGGAACTCTATCCTTTTGTTCCTTTAGTCTTATTTTCTTATCCTCTACTATTTTATCGAGTATCATTTTTTCTTCCTTTCTAAGCTAATAAGGAGTCTCACCAAAATACCACATAAAAAAACCCAACAATCTTACGATTGCTGGGACAGGTAATCTTATTCCTGCGGTGCCACCCGGCTTGACGATAGCTTCTCTCTATCGACCACTTAACGCATACCATCATATGCTGACATTGTTAACGAAGTGTCTGCTCCGTCTCGGCTACTGTTCTCACATGTTCACCAAAGCCCTCGAAAGTCCATTCATCAAAATATATTCTGCTGTAATCCCACCATCTACAGCTCTCTCTCAGAATAGGGAAATTGACTACTTACTCTTTCTCATCGGTTTAACTCGTATTAAATTAGTTAGTATTAAAACATACTATTATTCATTTGTCAATAAAAATATTTTTGTGTCGGCTTTATTCTATATTTGCCGGTTATGTGTTCTAACCTAATGCCACATCTAACGCCATCATCATGCTGAAACCCACTGCAAAAGATAGCACTCCTACATTGGAATGTTCACCTACTGACATCTCCGGAATCAACTCCTCTACAACCACGTAAAGCATTGCCCCTGCTGCAAATGAAAGAAGATACGGCATTGCGGGCGCAACCAATCCTGCCACAAGAACTGTCAGTCCTCCGAAAATAGGCTCAACTGCACCTGACATCATTCCAAGCCAAAAGGACTTGGGTTTACTTCTGCCCTCTGCATATAACGGCATAGAAATAATTGCACCTTCCGGGAAATTCTGTATTGCAATTCCAAGTGCCAACGCAAGCGCACCGCCGGCAGTGATACCATTTGAACCGCTTACAAGTCCGGCGTATACAACTCCTACTGCCATTCCCTCAGGAATATTGTGAAGTGTTACAGCAAGAACAAGCATTGCTGTTCTTGTAAGATGACTCTTTGGTCCTTCAACTTGATTAATTCTTCTGTGCAAATGTGGTACAACATGGTCAAGAAAAAGCAAAAACAGTATACCCAGCCAGAACCCAATAAACGCCGGAAGAAATGCAAGTCTCCCCATGTCATCCGACTGCTCAATTGCAGGAATGATAAGGCTCCATATAGATGCAGCCACCATAACACCTGCCGCAAAGCCTGTAAGTGCCCTCTGAATACTATGATTTAGATCTTTTCTCAAGAAGAATACGCAGGCTGCTCCGAGTGCTGTTCCGGCAAATGGTATGAGCAGACCTATTATTACTGTTTCCATTTTATCTATAACTTCCTCTCTTCTATCCTGTCATTATGAAGAATTTTTCCTGCATCAAATCTTCCACGATACGGCTTCTTTTCTATCACTTACGAAATTCTTGTAAATGCCGTCTTCTGCAATCAATTCCTCGTGCGTTCCTTTTTGCGTTATCTTACCTTCAGAAACCACAAGAATCTGTTCCGCGTGTCTTACGGTCTTTAGTCTGTGAGCAATCATAATACTTGTTTTATCTTTTGTAAGCTCCTCTATCGCCTTTGTAAGTAAAGCCTCATTTTCGGGATCCACATTTGCCGTCGCTTCATCAAGTATAATAATCGGTGCATCCTTCATAATTGCTCGAGCAATTGATATGCGCTGCTTCTCGCCTCCCGAAAGAGATGCTCCCCCTTCTCCTATCATTGTATCATATCCATCGGGAAGGCTCATAATAAAATCATGACACATCGCCTTCTTTGCTGCTGCAATCACCGCTTCCATAGACGCTTCCGGCTCACCAAATCGAATATTATTGGCAATGGTATCCTCAAAGAGATATACACGTTGGAACACAAAACTGAAATTCTTCATAAGTGAATCAAAGCTATATTCCTTTACATTCCTATCACCCAAAAGAACCTCTCCTTCTTGCACATCCCAAAAACGAGCAATAAGAGATGTAATTGTTGTCTTGCCTCCCCCGGAAGGTCCTACTATAGCTGTAGTAGTATTTTCTTTAATATCCAGAGTAACATCATCAATAATCTTCCTGTTTTCATATGCAAAGCTTACATGCTCAAGATGAATATTTCTGTTATCCGGTTTAATCTCTTCTCCGTCAATATCCATCTGTTCTATATCAAGAATTTCGTTAGCCAAATCAACACCTTTTCCAATTATTCTAAGAAGGGCTGTATATGTTCCGGCCAAATCTAAAGATTCAAAAATCATAAATGAACATAAGAGCATAGTAATAGTATACACAAGTTCCATTGTTCCATTAAAGAAGAACCAAAGAGATACTCCGGCTATCACAACGCCTATTAACTTAGTAATTAAATTCTGCACTCCCACTGCCGGAATAGCTGCCAACTCTGCTTTTATATCAGCTTTCTTTTTTCTTTCAATCGCTTTTCCGACGCGTGACTGATTCTGCTCTATTATGTTATAGTTTCTAATCTCAGCAATTCCTTGAATATATTCAAGAATCACTCCAACCATATCTCTATCAGACGAAAGCTTTTCATCTGCCACTTTAGCAACACTTCTATTCGTCCATATATTAGTGAGAAGGAATATACCTATCCCAACAAGAGCAATTAACCCAATTCTTATGTCAAATATCAAAACAAATAACGCTACTACTATAGTTGTTATGCTCCCTTGCAAAACCATCATTATTGCTCGCGTCGCAATGTCTCCTGTTTGTTCCATAGTATTAGTTGTTACGGATGTAATATGTCCCAGACTTGTATCATTGAAATAACCCATAGGAAGATATCTTAAATGCTCTCCGATTTCTATTCGCTTCAATGCGCATGTGTCATATCCGGCTTCTGTTTGAAGCATCGTAGAAAAACGATTCACCACCATTTTCCCTATTGTACTAACAAGCATTAATCCTATTACGATAAGTATTGTTTCAGTATTTATTTCATTATCAAGAACTGCTTTTATTGCAAAATATGCGGCAGGTATTTTCATAGCCGTAAATATTGCTTCCAATACACCAAGGGCAGCTGATTTGTAAAACTTGTTTCGATTCTTTTTATTACAAAAATCAAAAAATTTCTTTACCATTTTAAGCATTTTGCACCTCCAATCCGGAAATATCAGAAGCATCTACATCCTCATCCTTCGAAGAATTATGTGCTTCCCACATCCTCTTATATAGCTCACATGACTTAAGAAGTTGTTCCTGTGTACCTGATGCCACCACATTACCATCATTTATAACATATATCTTATCTACACCTGATATAGTCGATAAGCGATGAGCAATTACGATTAGTGTTCTACCACTTACAAGCTTTGCAACGCTCGATTGAACAAGTGCTTCATTCTCCGGATCGGTATACGCCGTTGCCTCATCGAGAATTACTATTGGGGCATCCTTAAGCATCGCTCTTGCAATGCATATTCTTTGCCTTTCTCCTCCTGATAAATGTCCTCCCGCGCCTCCAACTATTGTGTCATATCCATTTTCAAGACCCATTATAAAATCATGACAACCGGATGCTTTAGATGCATTTATAACATCCTCATCTGTTGCACCCTTTTTTCCGAGTCTAATGTTTTCCATTACAGATATATCAAATAAATAATTATCTTGAGCTACATATGCAATCTGTCCCATATAATACTCGAGTGGTAAGTCTTTAATATTAACATCTCCATAAGTTATGGTTCCCGAATCAACATCCCAAAGTGAATCAATAAGTCGAGCTATTGTACTCTTACCGGAGCCGGACGGACCAACTATGGCAGTAACCTCTCCTTGTTTGATACTCATATCAATTCCATGAAGAACCTCCTTGTCCTTATATGTAAATCTAACATCTTTCAATTGAATATCCGCATTCTTAGGCTTTGTTACAATTTCCGAAGGTCTAACCATATCTTCTCTTTCTAAGATTTCTGTCACTTCTCCAAAAATTGTTCCTATTTTCAGAAGGTCATCTGTATAAGAGAAAGCCACAACCAACGGAGTTATAAGTCCTGCCGAAAGAATAATGCCTGTAATAAAGCCTTCAGGAGTAAGCAAATCATTTCGTACTAAAAGTAATCCGATTGGAAGAACACCCAAAAATGTTGCCGGCAAAAAAGACATTGTTCCGGACTGTGGCCAGATGCATCTTCTCATCCAATCAATAAAAACATCAGCCCCCTCTCTTGCAGCAACTACGAATTTTTCATATGAACTTCCGGTTTTGCCAAATGCCTTAATTACTTCTATACCATTAATGTATTCTACTGCTGTATCATTTAGCTTCTTTGTTTTCTCTACAGACACTTCATAACCGCCCTTACTCTTTGCCATCATAACAGCCATAAAAATAAGTCCTATAACCACTCCAACAAAGTTAGCAAGTCCCAATCTCCAATCAATAGTCATAATGTATATAAACATAACAACCGGAAGTAATATATTAGCTGTAAACTCCGGTATAATATGTGCCAGTGTCGTTTCCATCGAATCCACTCGTTCAACAATAATATTCTTATAGCTTCCGCTATTATCATCAAGCACCGAGCCTAATGGAATCTTAGATAATTTCTTGCAAAGTTGCGTTCTTATTCCTCCAAGTACAGTAAATGTAGCAACATGCGACAGAGATGTGGAAAACGAATGAAGCGTCATTCTAACCAGCCAGAATAATCCCATCAAAAGTACCATCTTAAGATAATAATCCCACTCCCTGTTTCCTGAAAGAAGTTCCTTAACAATATCAGCTATAATCAAATATGGAACAAATGATGCCGCCACTCCAAAAATAGCAAGAACTACACTTCCCAAAAAATACGACTTCTTCCTTCCCGCAAATTCAAATATCCATGATAATATGCTTCTTTTTTCCTTTTTTCCCATTTTTCTCTCCTCTTTTCTAATTCTTTTGTTTTTGGTTAGCCTACGCTAACTCGTTGTCGTTTTATTACCCCGCCTTTAGCGGGGCTAAGTATTATATTATTTCTTCTTGTATCCGCAGTCGCAATACGGTCCGCCTGTCGCAAGAGTATATTCCCTTACAAATCTTGACACACCGCTCATTTCAGTCATTGTATAATCAAGATGACACATAGCAGGCGTCAAGTCATAGAAGCCATACTCCTTCATCAGTGCACAGATACCGCATTTTGTAAATCGAGCCTCATAGCCGCTACCATCTTCATAAGGGATAAATTCCATATTCCAAGAATACGGATTCCTGTCGGCAGCATTTAGCTTCGCCGTCCTCTTCATTCCTTCAATATCCTTATCACTATACTTTTTCTTTCCTCCCAGCTTGCAGAATATCTTAGTGGGTATATTGGTCATAGCCTTTTCATAATAGTCTGTGGCTTTTTCAACTGTTGGTCTCTTATCCATAATCTGCAAAAAAGATATTAGCATTGCACAATTTACAATATTGGTCTTGAACCTGTCTGCCTTCTCAAATTCAGGGAGCTTTATAATAATCCACCTATATCTTTGTTTAGCTTTCTTTGTAATTCTTTCTGCTCTTTTTTTATCATATCCAAGGACAGATACAAGACTGTTTTTAAATGATTTTCTGTATAGTAGCCACATACCCGATGGCATTCCGGTGTATTTCATAGTAAGCCTCTTTTCTTAACTTCTTTTCTTATTCAAAACTATTTTACACACTTAAAATATACTATAGACCCGTCAACATGGTATTCCACTTCGGAATATAGCTTGTGAAGGATCCGAAGCAACTGTTCTTCTGTCGGAAATGGCGGTGTAAACCATCCCTTCCTTGACAACACATTACGTACTAACCTATCTATTCGTTTTGATTTGCCTTTAATATAAAAACATGCTATAAAACTGCCTCCCTTTTTCAAAACACGTCTTGTTTCAATAAATGCTTTCTTTTTATCGGGAAAAGCATGAAATCCATTCATACTCAGCACAACATCAAAGCTCTTATCAGAAAAAGGAAGTTTACCAACGTCGCCTTGGATAAATGTTACATTTTTACAACCATCCAATCTTCTTTTTGCTTGCTCTAACATATCAACACTGTAATCCAAGCAGGTAATATTAGATTCCGAAAGATTCTTCCACTTCTTTTCTGTAAATACAGCTGTACCAACCGGAACATCAAGTATATCACCTTTAAAATCATTAGGAATGTATGAAAGAATCCTTCTTGCTATCTCATTATCATCTGTTCCGCTCCAGAAAAATCGAATATACGCTCTACTTAAAAGGTTCCCCTGTGTCAGTACATCATCATAGATATCTTTAGATGAATGATATGCACTGCTTATTCTGTCTGATACCGGTTCAGCTTTTTTCAATCTTTCATTTCTAGCACGCTCTTCTATATCCTCCTTTTCGTCATATCCGTCATATGGAGCATTGGGGTCATGTGGCTTCTGCTTCTTAAAGCTATTACACACGAAAGCCTTTTTTGCAAATACAAAATCCAAATCATCAGACCATCCTGTATGTCCTGTGATTACTTTAGGTGTAATTTCCCTATCCCTGAGAAGCATCTCAAGTTTTGTTAGGGAACGTTTCGCTAATTCATTATCCTCCGCAAGTGAATTGATAAAGCTATATCCTCCGTTTGCTCCGAACCATATCGTATCACCTGTGAAAAGATATTCATCATCAATAAGATACACCATATGTCCCCATGTATGACCCGGAACAAGAATAGCTTCAACCTTTATATCATCAATATAGAAGACATCACCATCTTGAAGAAGCTCTCTTTCATTATCGCTCTTTACTATGGGGAGCTTATAGAGACCGAATATAACCTTACGCCTTCTCTCTCCGGTCATATACTTATTCTCAATCTCACTTATATATAGTTTTGCATTCTTGAAGAGACCGTCACTATCTCTTTCAACTGCGCCAACATGATCCGTGTCCTGATGAGTAATCAAAATATGCTTTATAGAAGACGGCTCTATATCAAGCCAAGCCATCTTTTCTGACAGCCTTTCATAATTGTATCCGGCATCAATCATAATCGTTGTGCCACTCTTATTGTAGAAAAATATGTTGGCTATCCATTCACGAACACAGGCAACATTATCATCTATCCATCCTGTGTTTAAGGGTTTAAATATTTCTTTTCCGCGATATCCCCATGACATAACTACCTTCTGAAAATTGGATGCTTTCTTCGACATAAAAAATTCTCCTTACAAATATCCGTTAGTGTCGCGCTCTAGGTCAAGCCAAGCTTTCGGAATCTCTCCATACTTCTCAAGACATTTCTTAAAATCCTTGTTTAGTTCACACATTTCGTCTGTTGCATTCATTGCATGGTCGGATGTACAAAGCTTGCCAAGTTTAGTAGCACATATCAATCTATAAAAAGGCATATATTTCTTTTTAAATCCGGGGTTATTATAATCCTTATCAGATTCAGGCATTATCTCGTGTCCATTATCTTCAAGCACACGATACGCCTCTATTGTCGCATCCATTACTCTGTTAAGATATGACTTGTCGTTCTTAACCTTTCTAAGATTTCCATCCGTATAATAGCATGCAAATGCAATTGGAATTACAGATGCCGCATGACACAAGAGCCAATCAGTCATATTATGTTCGTAAGTCACTTTGAATCTTGTGCCAACAAACAACTTCTTAACAAACCTCTCACCGGACAGCGAACCCTTTATGTTTCCGACCGTAATCCTATTAAGAGCAACAGACCTTATATACGTCTTTTCCCTGTGTCCGGCAGATGATGCAAATGCAAAAAGTACATTCTTTCCTCTTAACTCCGATGTAATCT
>CAJOIL010000037.1:0-13957 GCA_905234525.1 uncultured Lachnospiraceae bacterium
TTCGAACCAGGTACCTCTTTCATCACTTGCTTCGCAAATGTTACGAAAGAGGTCTTGGTCCCTACGTCTTAATAAAAAGATTTATCGAGGGTTTTGCTCTGCAAAATATATTATGAATTGTTAAAGCATTATTTCTTAGATAAGAAATCCGGTATAACAATATCCTTAGCCTCAACTGTAGGCTTAACCTCCGGTTGGATAAGCGAATCAGCACCTGTTGATACAGGTGTAGCCGGCTTAACGGGCTTAACCGGTGTAGTCTTAGACGCCACATTAGCCGTAGGCTTATTGTTGAAATTAGCTGATAAGCTTGGTGCCTTAGGCGTTACAGTACTCGTCACATTAGGTGAAGTCGGATACTTAAACTTAAGGTTATCCATCGGAGAAGATGTCGATGCCTGAGCAGCTTGAGAAGCACTTGAAGGAGCCTGACCCTCAACATCTAAGCCTGTAGCAATAAGTGTAACTCTGACTTCATCAACAAGAGTCTCATCAAACATTACACCTAAGAACAGCTCTACATCCTCACCTGCAAATCCGTTAACATATTCCGTTGCCTCATCAGCTTGAAGTACAGCCATATCAGGGTCACCCGTAATATTAAGGATAACATTCTGTGCACCGTCAAGACTTGTCTCAAGAAGAGGTGATTCAACGGCTGCCTTAACAGCATCCATAAACTTATTATCGCCCTTGCCAACGCCATATCCCATATGAGCGTATCCTTGATTAGCCATAACAGACTGAATATCGGCAAAATCAAGATTAATAACACCATTCTTGGTAATAAGATCGGTAATACCTCTGATACACTGCTGTAATACGGCATCAACCATCTGAAAAGCTACATCAAATCCTGTCTTGGAATCAATGAGTCCCTTAATCTTCTCATTAGGAATAACAATTAATGTATCAACATTATCAATTAGCTTATCAATACCGGCCACAGCACGCTTCATTCTGGCCTTCTGCTCCATCAGGAAAGGCTTAGTTACTACTGCAACAGTAAGAATGCCCTGCTCTCTCGCAGCCTTAGCAATAACAGGGGAAGCACCCGTACCTGTTCCTCCGCCCATACCGGCTGTAATAAAGAGCATATCAACGCCCTTAATTGCTGCATTAATCTCTTCTATTGATTCCTCAGCGGCCTTCTCTCCAATCTCAGGCTTAGCACCCGCACCGAGACCGCCGGTTAATTTCTCTCCGATTGCGATTGTGGTTGTTGCCTTGTTAGCATTAAGGTCCTGCTTATCAGTATTAACAGCAACAAACTCTACACCATCGACATTCTCATCTATCATCCTATTAACAGCATTATTACCGGCGCCACCTACGCCCATGACCATAAGTCTTGCTCCGGTATCATCAGCTGCACTGGTTATTTCGAACATAATCTATCTTCCTCCTAAAACATACATTAATATAAGGATATAACTCCCATAAAATGCTATATACTATAATAAGGTTTTTTCGTCAAATAATCAACACATTTTTTGAGAATTTTATATTTTACGTTTCTTTCTTAAACACAATATCTGTATTATTCGGCGAAAAATTCTCTAGATGTAGTGTTCCCGACTGATTTCCGAGCTGACTTAATATTTTAGAAAGTCGCTTACACTTATCATCCATATCATTCTTAAGTCCTAAATTAATTTTCACGTTATCTTTTGTCACAAAAATGTTATGATTATCATCAACGGTTATATCATTAACAAATATATTATTTGCCTTTAATGCCTTAAGTGTAGTAAGACAACTGTCAAGCTTTATATCATCATTCACAATGATATCCTTAACCTTCTCGCCCGATGCCGTAATACCGAGCCATGATGTCGAATTAGGCAGTACTATATCAGTTATATCTGTTATTATTCCGTCTTCATTAAAGTATTTTACTATACCTCCGGTTGAAACAGCTGTAGCCTTCTTAACCGGTTCTTCATCTGCGGCTTTTTGACTTTGTTCTTCGTCTGTGGCTTCTTGAACTTGTTCTTCATCCGTAGCTTCCCTGCTTTGATCTTCGTTAGAAGCTTCCTTAACGGGAACACCTTCGGCAATATACCCGATAGGTATTCTCTCAGTTACCGTTATCTTATTTGTATTAAGTCCCGACATTGATACCTTAGCATTCTCTATGAACGCTATGTCCTTTTTGGGATTAAACATATTATGAATTACGTTATATACACAATTATCCGAGTATTTCCCGTCTAATATAAAGCCCCTAATCTCTTCCTCGGAGTATATTGTACTTCCTTCCACTACAACATTTTCCATCTTACAGAAAAAGAACGAAAACAATACACTTCCGATTACAAGAATAGCTATGCCGAGTACAATCTCGACAATAAATGCAACAATAGCTCTTCTCTTCCTCTTGCGACGTTCCTTACGCGACAATCTTCTTCTTGTCACATGATTCGGTCTATCGGAAGCATTATTTGTTCTGACAGGCTTTTGAATTGTAACTGTTTGCTTCTTAGGCTTATTTACATGATTATTATCATCAGGATTCTGATTAGATTTGCCCTTTTTTGGCACTTCACCGATTGTATTTCCTTTTGTATCAACAAGAACTATTCTATCCTTGGTTACATCATCCATAGAATGATTAATCGATACGTTATTACTCTTCTTCTTCATCTACATCCACTCCTTTGGATACAGCAAGAGCAATTCCTATCTCCGCCAATAATATCGCCAAAGATGTACCGCCATAGCTGATGAACGGCAGTGTAACACCTGTATTGGGAATTGTATTCGTAACAACTGCCACATTAAGAATAACCTGAAGGGAAATGTGCGTAGCTATTCCGATTACAAGAAATGAGCCAAACATATCCTTAGCACGCATAGCAATTAATACAAGTCTCCAGATAAGAACAACGAACATGGCAATAACACAAATAGCGCCAAACAATCCGAGTTCCTCACATATGATGGAAAATACCATATCATTTTGAGCTTCGGGGACAAAGCCTTGCTTTTGAACACTGGCGCCGAGTCCCTTACCGAAAAGGCCTCCGGAGCCGATTGCATACAGGGCTTGCATTGTCTGATATGCATCATTATGCTCGGGATCTAACCATGCATTAATACGCTGAGCACGATATCCCGCCGTTGCAATAAATATCACAATACCGCCTATTCCAAGCAAACCAACGCCAACAAAAGGCCACGTCTTAGGGCTTGCTATAAAAAGCATTATTCCGCCGATAAGCAAAATTATGATAGCGGTACTTAAATTATTAACAGCTACTAAGACAAACATCGGTCCGACAATAACAAAAGCCGTTACAATTAAATCCTTGGCATTACGCATTCTTGCGGGATTCTTAGCTATAACATATGCCAAAAGAATTATAAGCGCTACCTTACCAAGCTCTGAGGGCTGAAATGAGATAGGTCCGATAAATATCCATCTCGAAGAGTTATTTAACGAGGTTCCGAAAAAGATAACGTATGCACATGCCGCTAATGCTATAAAATAAATTATCCAAGCAAATTTCTTGAGAAACTTATAGCCGACTCTGCAAATAACAATAATAGCAACAATACCTATTAAGCAGGACAATGCCTGCTTCTTAAGATAATACAAGGAATCGCCCGTAAGAAGCGTTGCATTATAAGAACTGGCAGAATAGACCATAATCAATCCAAATGCCAGCATAAAAACAACTATAACAAGAAGAGAATAGTCTATCTGACCTTTTCTCTTAATTCTTTTTCGCGGTCTTCTTCGTGTTGCAGTGCTACTTGGTCTTGTCCTTCGCGTAGCATCATTCTTACTCGTAACTTCTTGCATGATTCTTAAAATCAGCTCCTCTTACTTCGTAGCTATCGTACATATCCCAGCTTGCACAAGCCGGTGATAACAATATTGCATCTCCTTTGTCTGCATCCTTATAGCAAATGTCCATTGCTTCTTCAAGCGAAGACGCAAATTCATATTCCTTAAAGCCGTGTTCATCACAGCACACAGCTATTTTGTCTTTCGTCGCCCCGATTAACACAAGCTTTTTAACTCTTCCGCTAAAGCAATCAACCCATTCATCATACGTAGCGTCCTTATCATATCCGCCACCGATAAGATATGTCGGACGATTCATGGCGCATATGCCTTTTATCGCGGCATCGGTATTAGTTGCCTTTGAATCATTGTAGAATTTAACGCCTTGCTTCTCACAGACATATTCGATTCTATGCTCTACCGCTTTAAAGCTCTTAAGCGCCTTAACAATCGATTCAACAGGTATTCCCATCGATAAGCCGCAAGCAATACCACACATGGCATTTTCGTAATTATGTGTTCCGAGTATTGTAAGCTCATCCACATCAATAATCTTGTCTACTTTACCGTTATCAGCATAATATATAGCACTATTCTTATAATATAATCCTGCTTCAAGCTCTCTCTCAGATGAGAAATATACTACATTAAGGTCAAGTGTCTTACCAAATTCTCTTAACACCTCATCCTCATAGTTAAGAATGCATGTATCTGAGCTCTTTTGATTTACTACAATATTCTTCTTGGCATTGATATAATTCTCCATTGTATGATGTCTGTTAAGATGATCGGGCGTAATATTAAGCAGCGCAGACACATTGGGTCTAAAATCCTTAATTGTCTCTAACTGAAAGCTACTTAGCTCAATTACAAATACCGTATCATCCGTAGAATCCGAAACCATTTTAGTAAACGGAATTCCGATATTACCGACAACTCTGACATCATCATAATACGAAGCAATCACATCACCTGTAAGCGCTGTCGTTGTAGTCTTTCCGTTTGTTCCCGTGATTCCTATTATCTTACCCTTGCAATAATTATAAGCTAATTCAATTTCTCCCCATAATTCAATATTATTTCGTCTGATTAATTGAATAACGTCTATATCAAGCGGAACACCCGGGCTAACAACAGCTTTATCAAATTCCTTGATTTGTTCTTCGCTAATATCTCCAAATATACAGCTAACATCCTTCATAAAAGGATGCTCAGCTATTATTCTGTCTCTATCTAACTTATCATTACCATCATACAGCGTAACCGATTGACCGTTATTAATCAGCAGCTTAGATGAACATATACCGCTAACGCCGGCCCCTATCACAATATATCGCTCAATCATTTAAAATCCTCCGTCCCGGATTATCTCCCAAATAAATTCACTAACCAAGCATACCCATATATCCTATAAGGCACAGTATAACAGTCGTAATTGTAAATACACATACAACCTTCGTCTCTGACCATCCTTTTAATTCAAAGCTATGATGAATCGGTGTCATAGGAAATATTCTCTTACCGTGTGTAAGCTTAAAATATGTTACCTGTATTATTACAGATAATACCTCTGCCAAGTATACGAAGCCGACAATAATAATGAAAATCGGCATCTGAAGTACATATGCCGTTGCCGCAACAAATCCTCCGAGCGCCAATGAACCCGTATCACCCATGAAAATCTTCGCAGGATGAACATTATATACAAGAAATCCCATCAATGCACCGATTACTGCACATGTTATAGGTGCGATATCCGTATTAAGCAGCATTGCGGCAAATGTAAAGAAAAATGCCACAACAACGGTAACGCTTGATGCAAGTCCGTCAAGACCATCAGTAAAGTTAACACCGTTAACGGTACCCATTACAGCAAGATAAAACAGCGGAATCGACAGCCAGCCGATATTAACATAGCGACCTGCAAACGGAATCATTAACTCCATACTGATATCTGTTGCAAAAATCAAATATAAGCACAGCCCTGTTGTAACAATAAGCTGAAGTAAGAATTTCTGCCATGCAAGCAATCCGTCCGACTTACGCTTAACACTCTTAAGGTAATCATCAATAAAACCGATTACTCCGAAAAGCAATGTAGTAAGCGCAATAGGAAGAACCAATGGATAATCCTTTACATAGAAGGCTGAAACTACAACTATTGCAATAAGAAACATCAAGCCACCCATCGAAGGCGTTCCGTTCTTGACTTGATGAGATTCAAGCTCTTCTCTCTCTGTATTGCCTACTTTTAATTTAGTTAAAATAGGAATTAATATTTTGCCTGCAACAAGAGAAATAATAAATGCAACAACAACAGGTATCACTACAGTAATCAAAAAATTCAACATAACATTTTCCCTTCTTAATAAACATATTATCAGTCTACACTTTCTTGATCGGCTCTGTCAATATTCATATACGGAAGCACTTGTTCCAATACATTATGCGTTATCTCCTGTGCATATGAACTATGTGCTTGATCCGGAACATTAGGTGTATCAATTACAGTATATATCACAAGCTGAGGATTGTCATATGGTGCAAATCCAATGAACGATACAAGATAATTACCGGAATCTCTCGGAAGCTTCTCAGCTGTACCGGTCTTACCGCCTATATTATATCCTTCAACCTGAACCTCCTTGGCTGTACCATCGGTAACTGTATGCAGCATATACTTTTTCAAGATGTCGGACACATCGGAGGATACAGTCTTCTTAAGTACTACGGCATCATTGGCTGACACCTTGTTAGATGAAGAATCCATCATTGCCTGCACCACGTGAGGCTGATATAAATTACCTCCGTTAATAAGGGAGCAATAGGCACTTGCAAGCTGTATCATTGTCACATTAAAGTTTTGTCCGAACGAATTGGTTGCAAGGTTGGAATCAATATTTTCCAGTTGCTCCTTAGTATATATCAAATTCTTAGTGCTTGCTTCATTAGGCAAATCAATGGTTGTCTTCTGCCCGAACCCGAAATTGGATTGATAATCACTGAAAATATCCGGACCTATTACGCGCACAATCTGCATCAAAGCATCATTACAGGATTCCATCAGAGAACCCTCTACCGTAAGAACACCGTGACCATCCCTGTTAACACAATGTATCTCATGACCGCTGACTACTTCCTTACCGTCGCACATATATGTCTCATCCCCGGAAATACAGCCATTTTCCAAGCCAATTGCCACTGTAAAGGGTTTAAATGTAGAGCCCGGTTCATAAGTACTTGAAACACAATAATTCTTCCAAAGTCTGCTAAGCTCATCAACCTGTTGTTCTTCCGGCATCGCTGCTAACTGCTCCGGTGTAAATCTTGTACTCAAATCTCTGGGATTATTAAGATCAAATCCGGGATAGCTTGCCATAGCAAGAATTTCGCCATTATTGGGATTCATTACGATGCAAGCCGTATTGAGACTTCCGTCCACACCATCCCCGCTATACGCTTCATTCCAGCTTTTGATGGCATCTTCTACAATTGATTGAATATTGACATCAATAGTACTTACAATTATCTTGCCGTCTTCAGGTGCAATTACGGTATTCTCAATAGCATTACTGTCACCGTAATAACCGTATCTACGTCCGTTAGAACCGTTAAGATCGCTATTATACTGGCTCTCTATTCCAAGTGCTCCCGCATTACCGTCTGTACAATATCCGATAAGCGAAGCTGCAAGATTATCATAAGGATATGTTCTCATGTATTGCTTCTCAAACCAAATACCTGCGATTTTATTCTTGTTATCATCACTTAGCTCATTTTTTTCAAAGTTCTCTTTGGTAGCATTATCGACCTTCTTAAGCAAGACCTCATATTGACTGTTCGGTCTGTCCTTAAGAGCGCTTCTAATATCCTCTTCATTAATTTCGGGGAAATATTTTGTTACCGTATCAATCGTATCCTCTATCTTATCCTGAGATTGATTAAGCACCTTACAATCTAATATAACATTATACACATCAACGGACGTTGCAAGTACAGAGCCTTTCCTGTCAACAATATCGCCACGTCTGTATGGAATGATTTCATTAGAATATCCTTGTTGAGACAAAACAATTTTCTCGTATTTCTCACCGGAAGAATACTCGATATACATAAGACGTATTATTAATACCACAAAAAGAACGCAAATAGCTCCAAACACCAACCAAAGCCTACTTTGCATTCTTCTTAGTATCTTGTGATAACGATGAGAGCGTTTCATTTGTCTTTGGTCAATACTCTCACGTCTTCTTATATTACGATTATTTCTACCTGTACGATTACGTCTATTGTCACTCACAGCAAACTCTCTTATATTTACGGAACTTTATTATACTGATTCATGGAATCAGATGCCTCCATATCATAATACACTATTTTGTCTGCTCCTGCATAGACCATTCCTAATTCATTTAATGCAGTATTCCTAACGTTAGCCAAATTAGCTGATGTATTAATTCTTGCTTCTGCCGCACCGTTGTCAGCCTTAAGTGCGCTAATCTGTGTCTCAAGCTCAGCTATATTGTCTGTTCTCTCGCTAACCTTAGTCTGTAAATATATGTAACCAACGAAGAACACCACGCAAAATACAATCGCAAATGTTGCGTTAATAGACATTATCTTCTTACGTCTTGCACGAAGCCTCTTAGCCTTTCTCGCTTCTCTTTGACGTCTTTCTTCTTCAAGTTGTTTTCTTCGCTTATATTCTTCATAATCATAATCTGTTTGTACTTCTCTTAGTGCATTGCCCTCTTCAATATACACTGTTTGAATTCTTGCCATTTGAGCCTCCTTTAGCTTAACACACACCTTCTAAAGCATCGAAGCTTTGCGCTCCTCGACCTGGAGTTCTCCGATATTTCCAGGTCGGAAGGCAAAATAGGCTTGCGAGTAACCACCTCTCCTTTGGATACTCGACCACATACACATACCGGGAACTCTGGTGGACATGTGCATGGCCTTTCATTTTCCTTGAAAGTATTCTTAACAATACGATCTTCTAAGGAGTGAAATGTTATGACACATAATCTACCATCATGAACTAATAAATTGATCATATCGTTAATACTGCTTTCAAGGATGTCAAGCTCTCCATTAAGTTCAATTCGAAGAGCCTGAAATGTTCTTTTTGACGGATGACCGCCTTTTGTCTTATTCTTAGTCGGAATACTGTCATCAATTATCTTATTAAGCTCTCCCGTAGTCTTAATTCTCTTAGTATCCCTTATCTTACATATGTTACGTGCTATGTTGGGTGCGAATCTTTCCTCTCCGTATACCTTTAGCACCCTAAGCAGGTCTTCATAAGAATAATCATTTACAATATCTTCTGCGGTAAGCCTTGCTTCTCTATCCATCCTCATATCAAGAGGTGCATCCTCGCTCATATATGAGAAGCCTCGCCCCTCTGTATCTATCTGATGTGATGAAACCCCAAGATCCAACACGATACCGTTAACCTTATCTATGTTAAGACCTTGTAGAATTGAAGCTATATCAGCAAAATTACCTTTAACTATTGTAACCTTATCTTCGTATGGCTTAAGTCTCTTGCTTGCCGCCTCAATCGCATCTGAGTCTCTGTCAATCCCAATCAATCTTCCCTTGTTCAGCCTCTTAGCAATCTCAAACGAATGACCTGCTCCGCCAAGCGTGCCATCCACATATGTTCCATTCGGATCAATATTAAGATTATTAATTGTCTCCTCTAAGAGTACCGAATAATGGTTAAATTCCATATCTAAATATATATACCAAGCTCTGCCATATCTTCTGCAATCTCATCCATCTCATCTTCTGAATAAGCACTGCTGTCTTCCCATTTATCTTTGCTCCAAATCTCAATCCTTGTTGAAACACCGGCAAATACGACTTCCTTCTTGAGTCCTGCGTGTTCTCTGAGATTGAGAGGAAGAAGGATTCTTCCTTGTCGGTCCACTTCTAAATTAGCGGCACCGGCAAAGAAGAATCTCATGAACTTGCGTGATTCTTTGGATGTCATAGGAGTCTCCTGCATTTTGCTTTCAATCCTAGACCATTCCTCGAGTGAGTATACGAATAAGCAGCCATCTAAGCCTTTAGTTACAACGAATTCCTTGCCAAGCTCTTCTCTGAACTTAGCCGGCATGATAAGTCGTCCCTTATCGTCTATGTTGTGCTCGAATTCGCCAATAAACATATCTACCACTTCTCTCCACTTCTCACCACGTGCTTCCATTTTATTCCAAACACACACACATTTCAACCCCTAAATTCCCCTTGAAGTCGCATAAAACCGTGTGTGGAGGGTTGTGGAGGGCAAAAAACCACAAAAAAATGTGGTCGCTCGTATCGCGACCACAAGATGTAGTGTTTGTATCAAAAGTTATGTAATACTATATAAAGTTTTTAGTTAATATTTGTGTAATATGTACAGCTTATTATCACACTCTCTCTGCCTTCTGCGGCTTGACTCTCTCAGTTGCCGGCTTCTTCTTAACGATAAAGAATATCTGCAGTGCCACCGACGCCACTATCATTATAATTGCAACGACCTGCGAGATGGCTATGCCGGTGCTGCCAATCTGTAATTGGTCTGTACGAAGCGATTCAATAAAGAATCTGCCAAGGCCATAGAGTCCCATATACAGCAGGAATATCTGTCCGTCAAACTTCTTATATTTCCTAAAGAGTATAAGGAAAATCAATACACACAAATTCCAAAGCGATTCATACAGAAAAGTCGGATGAACGCTTACAAAGACTTCACCGTTATTAACAACTAGATTACTCATCATATTATCAGTAATGAAATCAGTCGATCTTACCCTATCGTACGGAATCAGCATAGCAAATAGGTTATCGGTATAATCTCCGAACGCTTCTCTGTTAAAGAAGTTGCCCCATCTTCCGCATATTTGTCCAAATATAACACCAAGGCTTACTATATCAGCTATAAGCCAGAAATCCAGCTTAAATATCTTACAGCATACAATGACAGACACCATACCGAGTATGATACCACCGTATATTCCGAGTCCGCCTTCCCATATCTTAAATATACTGATAGGGTCATTCTTATAATAATCGAAAGCAAATATTACATAATACAGCCTGGCACCTATTATACCCACTACAATTGTAATGATAAACAAATCAATAAAATGATCTCTATCAACATTATAATACCTGCACTCACTGTAGCACCACAGAAATGCTATAATCATTGCTGAGCCGATAATAAGACCGTACAACGATATATTAACCGGACCGATTGTAAGAAATTCCGGCACATTATTAAGTGTTATTCCCAGATTGGGAAAAATTATTGCATTATTCATCTTCTTCGTTAAACTACATCTTCCGTTATAATGCCAAGCGATACGTTGATATCAAGGTCTGTTCGCCTACCCTTTCTCTTCTCTTCCATGTTCCTCCTCCTTATGATATTTACAGTAACATTCCACGCGGCATATTAACTTATCAAGACTTCGATCCAAGTACCTTAGTTCCCTATCGCAATTATATTATCAGCATAGCGTCACCGAAGCTGAAGAAACGATAACGCTCACTTACTGCGGCTTCGTATGCGGCTAAGACATGCTCTCTGCCGGCTAAGGCTGATACAAGCATTATAAGAGTTGACTGCGGCAAATGAAAATTGGTTATAAGTCCGTCTATTACTTTAAATTCATAGCCCGGATATATAAAGATGTCTGTATCACCACTCTTAGGACTTAAATGTCCGTCATCATCTACTGCCGACTCTAAGGTTCTTGTGCTTGTGGTTCCAACCGATATCACCTTGCCACCTCTATCCTTAGTTTCATTAATTATATCACAAGCTTCACTGCTTATCTCATAATACTCCGAATGCATGTGATGCTCTAAGACATTATCGACTTTAACAGGTCTGAATGTACCAAGCCCCACGTGAAGCGTAACCTCTGCTATCTTAATGCCCCTTGCTCTTATCTCATCAAGCAATTCCTCGGTAAAATGTAATCCCGCCGTAGGTGCCGCCGCTGAGCCATCGTATTTGGCATATACAGTCTGATATCTGCTCTTATCCAAAAGCTTATGTGTTATATAGGGCGGTAACGGCATCTCTCCCAGCTTATCAAGTATCTCTTCAAATATACCTTCGTATTCAAATCTAATAAGACGATTGCCTTCTTCTAATATATCAACTATCTCGCCCTTAAGAATACCATCACCAAAGGATACTCTTGCGCCGGGACGCAGCTTCTTACCCGGTCGAACCAAGCACTCCCACGTATCACCGTCAAGTCTCTTTAGTAGTAATACCTCTATCGCAGCACCGGTATCCTCCTTAACACCATACAGTCTGGCAGGTATAACCTTAGTATTATTAATGACAAGGCAATCCCCTTTTTTAAGATACTCTAAGATATCGGTAAAATGCTTATGCTCCACCTCACCTGTTATCTTATCAAGGACCATTAGCCGAGAGTTGCTTCGCTTCTTAAGCGGATCTTGAGCGATAAGTTCCTCGGGTAAATTATAGTTAAAATCACTTACATTCATAATGGTGTACTAGCTCCTTAGCTCAATGCCAATAGCTTTAAGCGCCTTAAGAATTCTATCCATAGCACTGTTAACATCTTCATCAGCAAGATTCTTATCCTTAGCCCTGAACACCAAAGAATACGCCATTGATTTATAACCCTTCTTAATCTGATTACCCTCATATATATCGAAGAGTTCAAAGCTCTCTAAGTATGCTCCGCCCTTACTTTCAAATATTTCCTCTATCTTATTTGCAAACACTTCTTTTGGCACAACCATACTAATATCTCTTGTAGCGGCGGGATACTTGGGAATAGCAACAAACTTCATCTCAAAGCTTGCATTCTCTCTTAACAGCACTGTATCAAGCGCCGCAATATATACTCTATCCTTAATATCATAATTAGAAGCAACCTTAGGATGTACTTCACCTATGCAGCCCACTTCTACACCATTATATACAATAGTTGCACCTCTGCCGGGATGTAAGAACGGCGCAGGACTTTCAGGATTATATTCTATCTTTTTCTCCAAGCCAAGCGCTTCAAACACCTCTTCTACTACGCCCTTAAGCGCATAGAAATCAATATCTCCGTAAGCACCGAGTGTAAATGTCATCCTCTCATCCGGCAGCTCTTCTACAGGAATTGACTTAGGCAAATACACATTTCCAAGCTCATACAATCTGACATTCTTATTACGACGATTATAATTGGTAGATAAGCTTGTCAACATACCGTCAAACGGCAAGGTTCTCATAATCGAGTAGTCCTCACCGAGAGGATTAGCGATAACAACTGCTCTGCGCACCACACTGCTTTCAGGAATAAGCAGCTTGTCGAACACCTTAGGACTCTCAAACGAATAACACATAGCCTGTGAATATCCGCAGTGCTCTGCTACAGTCTTAATAGTATTCTCAATAATAAGCTTGTTGCTTAGCTTACCTGTTGTTGCTTCACCACTTGGCAGGGAAGTCGGAATCTTATCATATCCGTAGAATCTCGCAACCTCCTCCGCAAGGTCCGCATAGCATAATAAATCCTGCCTCCATGTAGGTATAATAACCTTATCTCCTTCAACCTTAAGCTCAAGTCTGTTGAAGTAATCCTTCATTGTCTCCGAGTCTATATCAGTTCCCAGCAAACGATTATACTTGTCAGGTTCAAACGGTAATGTGATCTCCTCTCGCTTTTGTGGATACACATCAACTACTCCGCCCACAACAGTACCGGCACCAAGCTCTTCAATAAGCTGGCACGCTCTGTTAATTGCATTAATTGCATTGTTAGGGTCAAGCCCCTTTTCAAACTTACCCGAAGCATCTGTTCGAAGTCCCACCTTCTTAGAGGAAAGTCTGATGTTAGTTCCATCGAAGCAAGCCGATTCAAATAGCATAGTCGTAACATCATCGGTAATCATTGAGTTCTCGCCACCCATGATGCCAGCGATACCGACAGGCTTCTTTCCATCACATATCATAAGAACAGATTCATCAAGCTCACGCTCTTGGCCGTCGAGCGTAGTAAACTTCTCACCATTTGACGCATTTCTCACAATTATTATGTTATCTTCAATTGTGTCAAGGTCGTATGCATGCATAGGCTGACCGTACTCTTCCATTACGTAATTGGTAATATCAACTATATTGTTGAT
>CAJOIL010000037.1:13994-18023 GCA_905234525.1 uncultured Lachnospiraceae bacterium
TTAATATCCTTAACAACTCTTGCGGTATATCTTAAGCATAGCCTTGGATTCTCTATTGCAACCTTAATATAGTCATTTACATCCTCATCATTGCCTGTTCTCGTAATCACAGGCGGATTGAATCCCCTGTTAAATGTTGCTGCCGCTTCACGCGCAAGTCCTAACACACCGAAGCAATCAACCCTATTACTTGTAATCTCGTATTCTACTACTGTGTCATCTCTGCCAAGAAGCTTAATTGCATCAGCGCCAAGCTCTGCATCATCATCAAAGATATAAACGCCATCCTCGGGGGCTTCCGGATACATATCTGTAGAAGCTCCAAGCTCCTCTACGGAGCAGAACATTCCCTGACTCTCAACGCCTCTTAATTTACCCGTCTTAATCTTAACCGGCTTAGTACCATCAAGTACCGTACCGCCGTCTAATACAACAGGAATCTTATCGCCCTCATTAACATTCTTAGCGCCTGTTACAATCTGAAGCTTCTCCATTCCGACATTAACCTGACATACTACAAGCTTATCAGCATCCGGATGCTTCTCTATTTTTTCAATCTGACCTACTACGATTTTATCAAGATGCTCATCCCACTCTTCTACAAATTCTACCTTAGAACCCGATAGTGTCATGGCATCCATGTATTCCTTTGGTGTAACATTAAGTCCCGGCACCAAATCCTTTATCCATTTAAGTGATGTTCTCATTGATTTCCTCCTACTTATAATACTGAGTCTATATCTAACTCAATCGGCAATCGATAGCAAGATGTGTCTTTCGAAACATTGAACGCCATGTTCAGTTGAGAAAGGTATATACTCGAACCAATTACTCAGTACTCTAAACTATTACTGAGTCTATACCCAACTAAATCGGCAATCGATAGCAAGATGTGTCTTTCGAAACATTGAACGCCATGTTCAGTTGAGAAAGATACATCTTGTATCGATTACACGGATAATTTAGAACTGTGACAAGAATCTATCGTCATTCTCATACAAGAGACGCATATCATCAATCTCGTACTTAAGCAACGTGATACGCTCGAGTCCAACACCAAACGCAAACCCTCTCATCTTAAGCACCTTCGGATGCACCATACCACAGCCTAAAATCTCTATCCATCCTTCACCCTTGCAAAAACGACAGCCCTTGCCGCCACATTTAAAGCAAGAGACATCCACCTCTGCACTTGGCTCTGTAAACGGAAAATGGTGCGGTCTAAACTTAACCTTAACATCATCTCCGAATAACTCCTTGGCGAATTCTTCAAGCGTACCCTTAAGATCGGCAAATGTTATGTCCTTATCAATTACCATTCCTTCAATCTGATGAAATGATGGCGAATGAGTTGCATCAACCTCATCAGCGCGGAATACTCTACCCGGAGCAATCATCCTTATCGGAAGCTTACCCTTCTCCATCTCATGTACCTGCACCGGAGAAGTCTGCGTCCTGAGAAGAATGTCCTTATTGATATAGAATGTATCCTGCTCGTCCTTTGCCGGATGATTAGGTGGTATATTAAGTGCTTCGAAATTGTAATAATCGTATTCCACTTCAGGTCCTTCTACCACTTCATATCCCATACCAACAAATATCTTCTCAACCTCATCAAGCACCTTAGTATTGGGATGACGATGACCCTCTCTGACCTTCTTGGCAGGAAGCGTAACATCGATTGTTTCAGAGCTAAGTTTAAGCTCCAGTTCCTTTGCCTCCAGCTTATCCTTTGCTTCTGACAAATATTTCTCAATGGCTTCTCTTGTCTCATTGACCATAGCACCGACCTTAGGTCTGTCTTCCGGTGCTACATCCTTCATACCCTTAAGCACGCTTGTAAGCTCTCCCTTTTTACCAAGAATTGAAACCTTGACATCATTAAGTGCTCCCATTTCTTTTGCTTCATCAATCTTCTTAATCGCCTGTTCTTTGATTGCATCAAGTCTATCCTGCATAACACTATCCTTCCTGTCTAATCGACCATTATTAAATATGGTAAATGTGCATTCAATTCACACCTACAACTAAATAAAGCCTTCGCCCCTATATACAGGGACGAAGACTTACTCCGCGTTACCACCCTTATTCCTAGTTCTCTAACTAAGCTCTCAATTATGCTTAACGTGCATTAATCGTTCGAACCTACTAAGTATTACCATTCAATCCGACAGCTCCTACGTGAAATTCAGCAATTCTTCCTTACCTAGGTAGCCTTCTCAGCCTATGGGGCACCTCTCTGTTAGGGGTTGAAGATGCTTACTGTGCGTAATCTTAGCCTTTAATCTAACACACTTTATCATAAGAAATAATGTGTGTCAAGACCCTTCATAATATCCATTATCGCTGTATCTTTCCCATTTCTTATACATAGTCTTATGATTATTCTTAATATATCTCTGTATTCTACACATATCAATCTCATTAACTTGACCATATCTCTTTATAACCGTATCTCCATTGCTCTTAACAAAGAGCTTCGCAGATGCATTCTCTGTAAGATCCTTATCACTTGCATGCACATGCATTGCTTCAACAATACATTTTGTAGTGAAATACAAACAGTATCCGGCAACAATATCTGTAGTATATTTAGGCATATTTATTAACCTCGTCTACCTCAAGTTTAATTTCTTCCATATTCCTACTTAATGCCTTTAGCGATCTTTGCAACATATTCTCACTCATATTGGAATAGACAACTGACAAATCATCAACTCTAATGATTGATTTCGACTTGGGTCTTGCTACACTAACAACCTGTACTAGCCTGCCAGGAATATTCTCATCCTTATAATTAAGTATTGCTATATTATCAGATACCAATAATGCCTCATTAATTATTCTCTGTCTTGTACTTGAATTAGGCTCTCCGAGAACTATCCTATATCGGCCATTAATTATATGTTGATAATTAGAAAGTACATCATTCAAATCTATATAATCCTCTTCGGAGTATATAACATTATCATCACCCCTATAATAGCAATCAACATATATTACACCACCCTTAACAACGTTAATTCTGTGAAATCCAACAAGATTCTTAGGCCCTAAATACTGCACTCTCTCATTATTAAAACGTAAAACGATACCTCTTCCCTTATTGTATAAATAAATACTAACAACAGCCTCATATGAATTCTCATATAATTGTTCCATTGACATTTCCAAATATTTAGACAGCCTATACAACATATTCGATGACACATTCTTAATATCTGTCTTATCTATCACAATATCATTAATTGTACTGTACGCAATACCTGTCTCTTTAGAAAGCTTATATACAGATATGCCTCTCTCTTCTAACAATTCTTTTAACATATACAACACCTCATAATATCCAATTAAGCAAATCATATATTACGGCACACCGAAATATATCTATAGTCATTTTATAACATTTTATAAAAAAAGTAAACATGATTTAAAAATCCCACTGACATATAATCAGTGGGATTCCTATTAAATGGCAATCTTTAAATTGGAAAAATAATCTGTTTATCAACATTCAGCTTTTTATAATACTCTAGTAGTCTATTCATATGAACTTTTGTATTATTAAGTCTATCTGCATAATCTTTATTCGAAAACACATTATCCTGTCTTATTGTAAGCGCATCCTTGTTAAGACACAATGTAACCCAAGGAAGTGCTTTAAACATTTTTCTAATTACGGTATTTGCTCTTTGCGGCGACATCATTTTACTTGTAAAATAACATGATCCCTGCTTATCATCTATATTATCAAATCCTTTATCTATAAGGAATTCTCCTATCTCTCCCCATCCCCTCTTATATGATTTCTTTCCGTAATATTTTTTCAATTCACTATCGAATAAATCAAACGAATATTCCCAATAATATTGATCTCTAGGCATATGAACATCTCACCCCTATATCTCTCTCCACATCTATCATATCACTATAAAGCCCATTATCATCTATATTCCACACCATAACATATTTCATAAACCAAGGCGTCTCCTCCAACTGGCTTATCAAAAAACTCTCATCTCCAAAACT
>CAJOIL010000038.1 GCA_905234525.1 uncultured Lachnospiraceae bacterium
GGTGTAACAACAAATATATAATTGCTAACCTTCTGCAATGTACCGCCGATTGAGAAGCTTGCGCCTGATGTAAAATCGATTATTCGTTGCGCAATGCCTATATCTAAGCCTTCTATGTTAAGAATAACCGTACGTCCCGATAATATTGTGTTAACAACATCCTTTGAATCTTCAAAGCCATTAGGTTTAATAATACATACTTCCATTGGTACACTACTTCCTTTTTGTTTGCTGCGAATTGGGGTGAATTTAGCCGGCGCCTTCTTCTCGGCTACGGAATTATCAGCGCCCGAAGCGTCATCCTTCTTCTTGGAGAATAGCTTCTTCTTAGGCTTCTCATCCTCATAATCATCTTCATATAAGTCTTCGTCATCATAGTATTCGTCATCATCGTCCAATCCAAGCAATTTATCAAATACGCTCATTGTACTCTCCTATCCGATTTATACTTTGGAATAATCTCTCTTACCAAATAGATTGGATCCAATCCTCACCATAGTTGCGCCTTCTTCAATAGCAACCTCATAATCATTGGACATACCCATTGATAAAACATTCATAGAGACATTATCTATGTTTTTGTCCTGAATGTCAATAGATAAATCCTTTATTTTGTGAAAAAATGCTCGATTTTCTTCAGAATCCACAACATATGGTGCTACGCACATTAATCCTTTGACTGAAATGTTGGGTAATTTTGCGACATCTGATACAAGAGCAATGACTTCTTCAGTGCTTACGCCGAATTTGCTTTCTTCATCGCCTATATTGATTTCTATAAGAACATCAACGTTAACATCCTTCTTTATGGCTTGTTTGCTGATTTCTTCGGCCAGCCTTAATGAATCAACAGAATGAATTAAAGCCACCTTATCAACAATATATTTAACCTTATTACGTTGTAAATGTCCTATCATATGCCATTTTATATCCGCAGGCATAGCTTCTATCTTACCGCAGAGCTCTTGCACCTTGTTTTCTCCGAAATTACGCTCTCCCAGCTCATATACGGCATTTAAATCTTCTATGGGCTTTGTCTTGCTTACAGCGATTAAAGTCACCTCAGAGCGCTCTCTGCCGGCTTTTAAGCATGCCCTTTTAATATTCTGCTCTATTATATTAAGATTAGCTTTAAAATCCTCCATAAATACCTCCATACCATAAGAATATATATTTAAATCATCTCATTTTCTTTAATTGAAGAGCCGTCAAGCACGATTCTGTCGTAAAGCGATATGCCGTAATCAGTATTCTTATCTACAATAGAATATTCTTTGTTCTGATTCAGAATATCTATTTGCTTGAACACAGCATATCCCTTATTTACATTATATACACCTTGAAGCTCATCGGTCTTGGTGTCAACACGATATTCTTCACTTGAATTAGGCTTTAGTATATAATCCTTTGCATCAACCTTTTCATCGGAAATATAATAATAATCCTCTGTTTCGTGATATATCGTAGGGCTTACAAATTCATTACCGCCGGACCTTTTAACCATAATACCGAGCGAATTGGAATCATTACCCTTCATAAAATAGTTCTTGGGTATACAGTAAAATTCCTTGGTCGTAATTGAAGAATTGGGAATCTTAAGTCCTGTCTTATTATTAAGCAACAATTCTATCGTCAGGAATCTGTTATCGGCATATCTCTCGATTGAATCATCAAATGCCAATACAACATAATCGCCCGTGCCCCTATGAATAATAGAGCTTTGAGCATATGTGGTATAATCATCCTGCTTAAATCGAATATTAATATATTCTTCATCCTTTAATGTATCGATTTCATCTTGGTCAACCGGAAATACAAGATTCCATCTGTCATTTTCAATCAATTTATATATAATATCATCTTCCTTAACATCGGTGTTGCTTTTAAGAGTTACCTTGTTGACCTTATCAACATTAAAGCTTTCCTTATCGAAATTATCTAAAGTAACATCTTCAAATCCATCGATTGTCAACATAAAGAGTCCTGCTTTGGGCGCATTTTCCAGCAAATAATTACTATTGGCATTAGCGGCCTTAATATCAGGTTCTAATGAGGTTAATGCCGCTTCGGTATGTATATGGTCTAATTCGGTCGATAGATTATTCTTGAAAATGCTTGTCTTTATGAAGTTACTGTCAGAATATCCTTGAGAAAAAGACTGAAATTCGTTATATACTCCATTAAGTGTTGAAGGCGGCAATTTAGTGATGTCTGTATTGAAGCTGTTAATCTTATTCGTAATTTCTCCGGTTTTATCCAGTGAATACAGTATTGATTTAATGCCGACTCGAGATGAGCTTTGCTTAAAATACTTTATCTTGCCGTTTGTCGTTGCTTTATATACCTCTTCTGTCCTAAGCGCAAGTGCATCCTTCCTCATTGATGCACTGATAGTACCTTCTTTTACTTCATATACCTTGACGTTCTTATCGGTCAGATATGAGAAAACATGGAAAAGTACATAGATAAAAATAATAACAACAATAACGATTCCGATATTAAATTGATAATTCTTTTGAAGTTTAACTATATTATTACTTTTTTTGCGACTCAAGGTAAAACCTCACTTAAAAAAAGAGTCCGCAAATACTAAGCGGACTCTTAAGGATATAGATTCTATAATGATGCAATAACCTTATCTTGGATTTCGCTTGGAAGCTCTTCTTTTTTGTAAGATAAACTAACTATGAATTTAACGCCGAAGCATTCTGATATCTTCTCTAATTCTTCAAATGATGAAGTTAAGCCATTATTAGTATCAATATATGCAATTGTTAGGAATGAATCAAGGAAAATCTCTTCAATGTCATTGTTCTGAGAAATAACACCACTCAAAAAGCCTAAGAATTCGCCGGTAGTATTAACCGGATACTCTGTGATGTTAATAAGTCTTACCTTAGAGTCTAAGTCATACATATGCTTAGCACTTTTGTCAACGAAGATGATACTGCCGTCAATTTTCTTAACATCTTCATTACTACGATCCAATAAAACCTTAGTCTTTCCTTTGCCCTTCTCTCCTGCCACAATTTCAATCATACCAAAATCCCCCTTTTCAAAGAATATAGATAAATTATATTATAGTCGACACAAAATATCAACTTACATTTTCTAATTGGCAAAAGTCTCAAGAATCTGATTCATGAGGTAATACAGGTTATTCCTACTGTCAGCATTAAATACAATGGAAATTATTTCTTGATTTGATGTATTACGACTAAGTAACACCAGACAATAACCGGCCGGATTGGTTGTTCCCGTTTTGCCTCCGAGTATTGTTACACCATTAGGAATGCGCACCTGATTGGTTAGATACAGATTCGTATTATACCACTTCTGTTGCACAGGATTGCCGTTGGCATCCGTATAAGCCACATCATAATCGGTAGTTGTAACTATATCGTATATAATCTTATTATCAAGAGCCTTCTCAAACAACAGATACATATCATATACCGTTGTATAATGGTTTTCATTATGAAGACCGTTGGAATTAACGAAATGTGAATGAGTAGCCCCGCAAAGTACTGCTTCCTTGTTCATAACCTTGGCAAATTCTTCAACCGAGCCGTACATACCTTCGGCAATAGCAATTGCCGCATCATTACCGCTTCTTAGAAGCAAGCCGTATAACAAATCCCTGTAAGATATCCTGTCCCCCGGCTTTAATCCACAAACGGATGAATCCTTAGTTTGATTACATGCATTCTCAGATACGGTTACTTTATCGTCAAGATTAGCGTATTTGACACATACATAGGCTGTCAGAATCTTAGTTGTACTGGCAGGATACATCCTATCAAATACATTCTGTGAGTATTTAATCTCATCTGTTTCTCTGTTGGCTAAAATTGCGGAACCCGCTACTTGTGAATCGACCTTATCCACTCCCATATTATCGCCGTTTGTTACACATAAATCTGCGGCAAACAGGTTGTTTTCGGCAGTAGATTGTCCTTCAATGATATTATATCCTCTCGAATTATCATATATCTCATATGTAGCATCTTCATCAGAGCATGCACTAAGAGAAATAATCAAGCAAAGAGCACATAGTATTCCGATAGTTTTCTTGAGTTTATTTGTACATGTCACGCCAGTCAAGATCTCCTCTGTCAAGTGATTTTATAAGAAGCTCAGCACTTGCAAGATTAGTTGCAAGCGGAATATTATTAGTATCACATATTCTGACAATATTATTAACATCCGGCTCGTGTGATTTGGGTGTTAACGGATCACGCAGGAAAATAACAAGGTCAATCTCGTTATGTTCAATTTGAGCTCCCAATTGCTGAGAACCACCCAAATGTCCCGTAAGATATTTGTGAACGGGAAGATTGGTTGCTTCTTCAATTAATCGACCTGTCGTTCCTGTTGCAAATAATTCATTCTTGCTTAAAATTCCTCTATAAGCAATACAGAAATTTTGCATTAATTTCTTCTTGGAATCATGTGATACCAATCCAATATTCATAATAATACCCCCTACACGTTAGTACTTCTTTGATTGCAATCCCACATTTAGCACGAGACCCATACCTATAAAAAGTGTAACAAGACTTGTTAAACCATAACTTAAAAACGGTAACGGAAGTCCCGTATTAGGCATAAGACCGGTTACAACGCATATATTAACAAAACTCTGATATCCTATAAAGCTTGCCATTCCCATACATATAAGCTTGCCCGATAAATCCTTTGCTTTGCGTCCTATAACAATACATTCAATAACAATTGCCAATAATAATAATACTATAATTACGGTTCCAATGAAACCTAATTCTTCACCTGCTACTGCAAAAATAAAGTCAGTTTGCGGTTCAGATATATAATTACCGTTCTTAACAGACTCAACACTTTCGGTATAAAGTCCCTTGCCGAAGAATTGTCCCGAGCCGATTGCCATGATTGAATTCTGTTGCTGATATGAGCTCTCCGGATAATCCTCGGGACGAAGCCATGCTAATATACGAAGTCCCTGGTATTCACTTAAAATAGACTGTCCCTTCCTGAGTGCAAGCAAAATAACTAAGCCTATAGCCGGAATTGTCACACCAAAGAATATCGCAATCAGCTTAGACGAAAGCCCTACTAAGAACATCATTGTAAATATTATTAAAAAGGTTACAATCGTTGTTGACAAATCAGGCTCTCTCAATATCAAAATCAAAGGAACTGCCACTAAAGCAATCGTAATTATAAGCCTTTTAGGCTTGTTAATTTCATCCTCATAAATCATCAGATACCTTGCAAAAAACAATATCAATAATATCTTACAAAGCTCTGACGGTTGGAATCTGATTCCGACGTCAATCCATCTTGTAGCACCACCTACAGTTGTACCGAATATAAGCACTGCAAGCAACAACACAATCGATAAGCCATAGTAAATCCAATAAAAATTAAGAATGAAATCATAATCGACAAGTGACACAATAACCATTGCTACAATGCCGATTATAAGTCCGATAATCTGCTTGGATTGATAATCTTCATTGGCGGAGCCGATGACAAGAATACCGATAATTGTAAGTATCAGCACATATATCACAAGCTTTATCTTATAATTTTTGTATTTGTAATTTCTAAGATATGTTAACATACAACACCTATTTTTTGTTCTTAAGTATACCTGATCTTATCGGCTCAATAAGAATATCCTTGTCATTCCATACAACTGCTCCGAGGGGTTCTTTTTCCTGCTTTGAGACTCTAAGTCCCCACTTCTTATGCATCATGGGTTTATTAACTATACCGCCGATTGTAACTTCATCACAAGCAAATTCGGATGCCACAACAAACATTGTCTTATCATCAGGATATCCGGCATAAACATTACCCTCAAGGCATCCCATTATAATAATATTGCCGGCCGCTTGTACAAGCGCACCACTTTTGACATCACCTAATATAACAATACTTCTCTCAGATTCAAGCGTAGCATTTTTCTTGATGCTGCCTCTTATTATTTTAGCATTTGCATATATTTCGTCGTAATAGTATTTGTCGATTTTGTCATGCATTCTAATGTCTTTGATTATATCATTCTCTTCAATAAGCGATATTTTAACATCAGAATTAAGTTCTATTGCATCAACAATACAGACTGTTTCCTCATGTGTCAAGTCTCTGCCTTCTAAAGTTATTGTCATATGGGCGTCGCCCCAAAACTTGCGTGTTTCGGCAAACTTCGTACAAACATCGGTAACTATTGTCTCAAAAGAAACGCTTTCATCCATGAAAATTACTATTCCATATTTATTTTTCTTAATAATTATAGAATTTCTCATAATATAATACTAATCCGTACTTGTAGTAGTTGCGGATACAGCCGCAGCTTCACCGTTAATCATACCCAAGTATTCAGGCAGACTATAGTAGCAACCGATAATATACTTTGATACATCCTCTGCATTATGCGAAGTAAATCCGAATGCTATACGTGTCGCAATAGCTATCTCAGGGTCTTCAAAAGGCGCATAGCCTATGAATAACGCATGGTTAGGCTTATCATAGGATTGCTGAGCAGTACCTGTCTTACCGGCAACGCTTACGGGGAATCCGGCAAAGCCTTCATATGAATCCACAACAGCCTTCATACCGGAGTGAATTGCACCCCATTCGCTTGAATCTAATACATCAATCTGATCCTTTAATGTCGGTGAATATTTCTCAATCGTATTACCGTTCGGATCGGCTACATGGTCTAATAATGTAAAATCATATACATTGCCCGAATTAGATACGGCATTGGCATATCTTGCAATAGCTATAGTTGTTAAATTGTGATTAGACTGACCGATTGCAGCCATAACCGGATATTCCGTAGCAAGAGTCGAAGTACTTTCTTCTATCTCAACACCTGTCTTTTCGTCAAGTCCATACATTTGAGCATATTTAGTTAACTTCCTAATACCTACGGCATCATTATATGATGTCTCGGCTCCCGCAAGCCTGTATCCCACTTCATAGAAGTAATAGTTACAAGAATCCCTAATCGCTTCAGTCACATTAATTGTGCCGTGTGAGCCCGGATAAATCCAACATTTCGGCTTATTGGAAACCTTCTCATACACACCTAAATCAGTGATTCTGGTGCCTGTATCAATAACGCCTTCCGCAAGTCCCGCCGTAGAGCTTACTATTTTAAATGTAGAGCCCGGCGCAGTTTTCTGCTGAGTAGCATAGTTATACATCGGTCGCGAATTATTAAGGCTTATAAAGCTATAGTATGATGAATCCTTAGGATTGGCAAGCTCATTACTGTTATATCCCGGATATGATACACAAGCCAAAACTTCACCCGTCTTTGAATTGGTAATAACACATGAGCCCGAGCATACGGTCAATCCCAATTGACCCGGAGTGATTTGCAGTGTTCTGATTTTGTCAAGCAAGAAGCCGTATGGAGACAACGAGCCTCTTGCAAGCGCATTTCTTGTAGCATCATCCGCCGGCAAAAATCCTTGGTCATACAACGCCGCACACAAATCATTAGGTGATATATAATCATCCATTATGGCATATTTATAAATTGACTTCTTAAAGCTGGAATCATTGTCCAAGTCGTTAAGAATATAGTTAACCAATGATTCGTATATCTCATCGGTATCCTTGTATTTGCTTGATGCTGACAACTTTGATACATCAATCCAGTTTTTATTAATTGCATATTTAAGATATTCATTAACACTAATATCTTGGTTGGCCCATCTGATATACGTGTCATCTTCTTTATCTATGTCATCTGTAAGTATTATTTCATTTTCCTTAAGCTCTGAAATGATATAAGTTATATAATTCTGATATTCATCCGGCAAATCCTTAAAGGCTGTCGGATTAGGGTCCATAAGCAAATCGTTAAGAGAGCTTTTAACCTCTTCACTCTTGGCTATATATCCGTTATATATTGCTCGTTCAACATCAGTAGCATCCGAATCATCAAGCTTTGAAGCATTAACAAGATTATTACTAATCAATGCAACATAAACATCATATATAGGTATTAAGATGTCAGAGCCGTTCGTGTTCTCATCTGTATGATAATCACGAATATTTGCAATCTTAGCAGATAGAATACCCGCTATCTCCTGCTCCAGCAATTTATATGCGCTGATTTGTAAATCCTTATCAATAGACAAATACACATCATTGCCCGGAGTCGGCTCAACCGTCTTAGCCGATGATATAGGATTACCGAGAGAGTCAACATATACGGTCTCGGAGCCCTTCTTACCGGTTAAGTATTTGTTCATGTATTTCTCAATACCAACCTTACCGGCCGTATCTGTAAGCTCATACGCCTCATCCTCTTGGCGAAGCTCTTCCAATTCTTCTGTTGAAATCTTGCCGACATATCCTACTACAGATGAAAAAGCTTCAGGTTCATCATATTTCCTAATAGATTTCTCTTCTATCTGTACGCCCGTTAATTCATTCTTATTCTCTTCAACGTAAGCAACTGTCTTTTCGTTAACATCATTTGCAATTATTGATGAAATGTACTTCTGATATGAATTAAGCCCTAAATTATAACGAATAATTGCAATTTTATATTGCATTTCCTTCGACAAATCATCATCAATATCATATCTGTTATTAACAAGATAATCCATTATCTGATCGGCGCTTGCTTCTGCCTCGTTGAAATTCATCTTCTTATTGTATGCAAGGTCATTAATATCGGCATATCCGAAGATGTCCGCTCTGAACCTTTGCAGCGAGGTTCCTTCTTCATCAACAAATTGATAATTGTTATCGGAATCTAATACAATTCCGAAATCATTAACAAGCACATCACCGTTCTTCTCAATATTGGTAATTAAATCTAAAGCCACCTTATTAAGCTTCTTATTCTTCTCATCAGCAGTCTCATATTCACCGATATCTTGTATTGTAACAGCATAGGATAAATCATTATACGCTATTACCTTGCCGTTACGATCATAGATTGTGCCTCTTGTTGCATCAAGCGACTGTGTCTTTTCTACCTTGAGGTCATAGTTCTCTTGATAGCTGGAGCCCAAAACAATCTGCAATACAAAAAGACGTATAATAAGAATAATTGCAAATAAAACAAATACGGCAAAAATAATGCTTGTTCTGCTTGAAAATATTTTGTTTTTTAAGTTAATTAACCAATCAAACAAAATTACTGCGTCTCCTCTTATCCGGTTGTTTATCTATAAAGATATTGAGTCTATATAAAATAAAGTATAATGCTATACTGACAAGTACTGTATAAACTAATTCCGGTAGCATAACCGATGTAAAGTAAAACAGAATATCAAATTTACCTTTAACTAAGAAGAAGATTATATATATAACAACGGAATATGCAAAATCACTCACTGCAATCAGCACAATCGGAAGCTTAATATCATCACCGTAGAATAATTTTTCAAACAATCCGTTAAGATATCCAATGAGTAGATAAATCAAGGCATATAATCCGAATAATGTTCCTGAGTTTAAATCAAGTAAAAGGCCACAGAAAAAACCAACAAACATGCCGTCTTTTCTGCCTCGCATAAAACCAAATGCCGATGTAACAATAATCAATATATTAGGTGTTACATTGGCAAGCTGCAAATTAGAAAAAACAGATGTCTGAAGTAAATATGCTACTACTATTGTAAGGGCAATAATAACTATTTTCTTAATCAGAGGTTTGACTTCCACCTTCGCCCGTCTCCTTTTTGGTTGTAATTACAAGAACATCCTGAAGATGCTTAAAATCAGCAACAGGTGATATTTTGCCTGATTTGGTTAAATGGTTATCATCATCGGATACCGATGTTACATAGCCTATCAAAAGTCCGGGTAAATATTTGTCGGAAATGTTACTTGTCACAACGGAATCTCCGGCTGTAACCGCACCCTGGCTATCTTCAAGATTACTGAACAAAATCATGTTCTCATTAGTCATATCCTTAAGCGAACCGCTAACAATACAATTATCGCCGGTAGAAATAACCATACCCGATACAGATGAATTGTCATCAATAATCGAACGTACAACGGCATAATGCGTTCCGACATCAGTTACAATACCGACAAGTCCGGAACCGGCAAGTACATTCATATCCTTCTCAATGCCATCCGCACTGCCCTTATTAATTGTAAATGTATTAAACCAATTACTTGTACTCTTGGCAATAACTCTTGCACCGGTCTTTTCATAGTTGCCGTATGAATGGTCCAGATTATAAATACCCTGCAGCTCTTCCAATTCATTCTGCTGTAATTGCATTGTATTAATCTGATTGGTCAAATCATCAACCTTCTGCTTAAGCTCTTCATTCTCGGCAAGCAGTGTCTCCTTGGTCTTGCTTTCCTCCGCATTAAGAAATACGGTATTACCGATAAAGTCAATTCCCTTCTGCATAGGTACAAAGACATAATTGGCAATTGTATGTATCGGTCCGCTTGTAAAATTACTTACATAGCTTGCAAACAGTAAAATAATACATACAAGCACCATAATAGCCAGTACTATTTTGCTTGGAATTACATTACGATTTCTTTTTCTTCTCATACTATGGAAATCCCTTTAGCCTAATATTCTTGATTGCATCATAAATCCGAATTTCTTGTATTTGTCTTCAGATGCAACAAGGTTAAGTCCTTTCACTACTGTTTCTGAACTATTATCAACTACATTTACCTTGATTCCTGTTTCTTCGTTGAAAAAGTCTGCCAAATCAGCAAGATTAGCTCCGCCTCCGGTTAAATAAATTCCTGAATGAACAATATCCTTAGCAAGCTCCGGCGGAACCTTTTCCAATGAACGTTTAACTGCACCACAGATATTAGATAAATCTGCCTTTATTCCTGCAAACACTTCATCTGATTCAACTTCAAATTCTGTCGGAAGACCGCTTACAACATTACGTCCGACGATTTTAGCCTTTAAGTCCTTGCCTTCCTTGGCTGCACCGATATTCTCCTTTAATTGCTTGGCTGTCTTCATTCCGATAAGCAAGTTGAATTTACGTCTTAAGTGAGTAACTATTGATTCATCTAAGAGATTACCTCCGAATTCCAATAGCTGTGTCTGCACTATTCCGCCAAGAGATACAACGGATATCTCTGTTGTATCTGCTCCTATATCCACAACCATAACTCCCGTGGGCTCGGTAACATCAAGCCCGATTCCCAATGCGTCAGCTATCGGCTTCTCACATAATCTTATATTACGTACTCTTGTCTTCGACTTAATAAACAAATCTTGAAATGCTTTCTTCTCAACCTCCGTAATATCGGTCGGTACCGCAACAATAATGTCAGCATTCTTAAGTCTGGCACCCAAATCAGATTCCAAAATCTTAAATAACATTGTCTGCATATTGTCAAAATCAGCGATTACACCGCTTGATATGGGAAATGAAACTTCAATATTATCAGGAGCCTTCTCATACATAGAAAATGCATCGTCACCGTATGAATACATCTGATTATCATCAACAATTGCTATGGTATTGCTGATGTTAAGAATTGTATCATTAGAATTGTCATATATTTTGAGGTTATTGGTACCCAAATCAATACCGTATGCGTTACTCATGTGGTTCTCCCTTCATACAACAAGAAAATAAGAGCCTTCATGTCAAATGAGCATAAAGGCACATAAACTCTTATAAATTCTAACACAAATCGCTATCATTAACAAGGTTTGCATTATAAAGTTTTTGCAGGGAATTAATGATTCCGAAACGCGTCGTCGGCCATGTGATGCCACCCTGAAAATATACATTATATGGTGGTCTAAGCGGACCATCGGCACTAAGCTCTATTGATGAACCTGATATAAATGAACCTGATGCCATAATAACCTTATCATCATATCCCGGCATATCCCAAGGCTCAGGTGTTACGAAGCTATCTACGGGTGCACCGTTTTGAATTCCCTTACAAAATTCAACAAGAGCCTTTTCTTCTCTAAGCTCAACCGCCTGTATGATGTCGTGTCGAGGTTCTGTAGCATTCGGAAATACGTTATACCCTAATCTCTCGTATATATTAGCGGCAAATATTGCACCCTTAAGAGCAGCGGCTGTAACTGTCGGAGCAAGGAACAAGCCCTGATATAAAGCAAGATTGGCATTAAGTGATGCACCTACCTCTTTGCCGAGACCCGGAGACGTTAATCGAAATGCACAATTTTCGATGCAATCCTTCGTTCCTACAATATATCCACCCATTGGCGCAATGCCTCCGCCGGGATTCTTAATCAGTGAACCCACTATCATATCTGCGCCAACCTCGAGAGGCTCTTTTTCTTCAACAAACTCTCCGTAGCAGTTATCAACCATTACAATGGCTTCAGGCTTTATTTCTTTTATGAAATGTATTACCTTGCTAAGCTCATCTACACCAAAGCTGGGGCGTGTATCATAGCCTCTGCTTCTTTGGATTTCAATAAGCTTGGTCTTTAAGCCTAACGCCTTTTTGATGCCATCATAATCAAAATGACCGTCTATAAGATCAACTTGATTATATGTAACACCATATTCGTAAAGCGAACCCTTAGACTCTCTTATTCCTATAACTTCTTCAAGTGTATCATAGGGCTTACCTGACACTGATAAAAGCTCATCGCCGGGGCGTAGATTAGCACTAAGCGCCAATGCTAAAGCATGCGTGCCGCAAGTAATTTGACTTCTAACAAGCGCATCCTCGCCACGAAATACATTTGCAAAAACACGCTCTAAGGTATCTCTTCCGATATCGCCGTAGCCATAGCCTGTAGAGGAGTTGAAGCACTCTGTTGAAACCTTTGCATCCTGCATGGCTTTAAGCACCTTTAATTGATTAAGTTCAGCTACTTTATCGATATTATTAAATCTACTTTCAAGTTCCCC
>CAJOIL010000039.1 GCA_905234525.1 uncultured Lachnospiraceae bacterium
AGTGAATGGAGGTGACAGTAATGCGTACGAAGATTACATTAGCTTGTACAGAATGTAAGCGCAGAAATTACGATTTAACCAAGGACAAGAAGGCACATCCGGATAGAATGGAGACGAAGAAGTATTGTCGTTTTTGTCAGAAGCATACTCTTCACAAGGAAACTAAGTAAGGAGTGATAATATGGCTGAAGAAAATAGTAAAAAGCAGGGACGATGGGAGTCTCTTAAGGCTGAATTCAGTAAGATAGTATGGCCGACCGGTTCATCTGTAGCTAAGCAGACAACGGTAACTATTGTAGTATCGGTAGTGCTTGGTCTTATTATCGCTTTAATAGATACGCTTGTACAATACGGCGTAGATATTTTGATTAATCTATAGGAATTCTTGTTGAGGAGGATTACAAATGGCAGAGAATTCACCTGAGGCAAGATGGTATGTGGTTCATACTTATTCAGGATATGAGAAGAAAGTGAAGGGTAGCATAGATAAGGCTATCGAGAATCGTCACCTTGAGAATGAGATAATAGAAGTTCGGGTTCCTATGCAGACGGAAGTTGTTGTTAAGGATGGTAAGACTAAGACTGTAGAGAAGAAGAAGTTTCCGGGCTATGTGTTTGTCAATATGGTAATGAATGACGACACATGGTATGTGGTTAGGAATACTCGTGGTGTAACGGGCTTTGTAGGACCGGGAAGCAAGCCGGTACCCTTAACGCCTGAAGAAGAGAGAAATCATCTTGGAATTAAGATAGAGAATTACGTCGTTGACTTTAGTGAAGGAGACGAGGTAGAGGTAATTGGTGGTGCATGGAAGGATACAGTTGCTGTTATTAAGCATATGAACCATGCAAAAGAGGTTGCCACGCTTAATGTTAATTTTATGGGTCGAGAGACGCCTGTAGAGATTAGCTTTAGTGATATTAAGAAGGTTAACTAAGATAGCTTATTAGGAGGAAGAGAAAGTGGCTAAGAAGGTTGAAGGATATATTAAATTACAAATTGCCGCAGGTAAGGCTACACCTGCACCACCTGTAGGTCCTGCACTTGGACAGCATGGTGTTAACATCGTAGAATTTACTAAGCAGTTTAATGCTAAGACAGCTGATATGGGTGATACCATTATACCTGTTGAGATTACAGTATATGAGGATAGAAGCTTTAGCTTTATCACTAAGACTCCTCCGGCTGCCGTTATGATTAAGAAGGCTTGTAAGATTCAATCAGGTTCAGGCGAGCCTAATGTTAAGAAGGTAGCTAAGATTACAAGAGCTCAGCTTCAAGAGATAGCTGAGTTTAAGATGAAGGACCTTAATGCAGCCAACATTGATTCTGCCATCAGCATGATTGCCGGAACAGCAAGATCGATGGGCGTAGAGGTAGTTGACTAATTGCAGTTAACGATATAATTAAATCATATTTTAACAAGTGGGAGGGATAACCCGCTAAGACCACAGGAGGTATTATTATGAAGAGAGGCAAGAATTATAAGGCGTCGATTGAGACTTATGATAAGTCTGAGGCAATGGATGTAGAAGCTGCCATTGCACAGGTTAAGAAGAACGCCAAGGCTAAATTCGATGAGACAATTGAGGTACACATCAGAACAGGATGTGACGGTCGTCACGCAGAACAGCAGATAAGAGGTGCTGTTGTATTACCTCACGGAACAGGTAAGTCTGTAAGAGTATTGGTATTTGCTAAGGGACCTAAGGCTGATGAAGCAACTGAGGCAGGTGCTGATTTCGTAGGTGCAGATGAGCTCATTCCCAAGATTCAGAATGAAGGCTGGCTTGACTTTGATGTAGTTGTTGCTACACCTGATATGATGGGTGTTGTAGGTCGTCTCGGTCGTGTACTCGGACCTAAGGGACTTATGCCTAACCCTAAGGCAGGTACGGTTACAATGGATGTTACTAAGGCTGTTAACGACATCAAAGCAGGTAAGATTGAATATAGATTAGATAAGAGCAATATTATCCATGTGCCAATCGGTAAGGCGTCATTCAGCGAGGATAAGCTTAATGATAATTTCCAGACACTTATGGATGCAATCAATAAAGCTAAGCCTGCAAGCCTTAAGGGTCAATACCTTAAGAGCATAACACTTGCGCCTACAATGGGACCGGGTGTTAAGGTTAGTACAGTTAAGGTTCAATAAATATTTGACATAATAAATTATTTTTGATATAGTAATCGAGCGATTTACCGAAGACAGTAGGTGCAATAAGCGTAATTTTAGTGTTCGGCACTAATTCCTACCGAGGAACAATCATTTTTACTTAGTGATTATGACTCTCTGTCTTTGTGTATGGCAGAGAGTTTTTTCATACTCATAATCGAATCTAATAAGGAGGTATAATTCATGGCTAAAGTAGAATTAAAGCAGCCAATCATCCAAGAGATTTCTGATAATGTTAAGGATGCACAGTCAGTGGTAGTTGTTGACTATCGAGGACTTACGGTTGCTGAAGATACTAAGCTTCGTAAAGAACTTAGAGAAGCCGGCGTTACTTACAAAGTATACAAGAACACAATGATGAATTTTGCATTCAAAGACACAGATTTTGAGAGCTTATCAGATGTTCTTGAAGGTCCGAGCGCTATTGCAATATCTAAGGATGATGCAACTGCTCCGGCAAGAATTCTTAGTAAGTTTGCTAAGGGAGCAGAGGCTCTTGAGATTAAGGCCGGTGTTGTAGAAGGCACATTCTATGATGCTAACGGAATGAAGGCTATTGCTTCAGTTCCTGCAAGAGAAGAATTGCTGTCTAAGTTACTTGGAAGCCTTCAGTCACCTATTGGCAACTTCGCAAGAGTTCTTAAGCAAATCGCTGAGAATGGCGGTGCTGCAGAAGGTAGCGATTCAGAGGCACCTAAAGAGGAAGCCAAGGCAGAAGAGGCTAAGACCGAGGAAGTAGCTGAGGAAGCTAAGACTGAGGAAGCAGCTGAGGAAGCTAAGACCGAAGAAGCTAAGGCTGAAGAGACAGAAGACAAATCAGAAGAGTAGAATTAAGTGAATAAATAATATTAGGAGGAAATTAAAATGGCTAAAATGACTACAGAGGAATTTATTGAAGCTATCAAAGAGCTTAGTGTATTAGAGTTAAACGATCTTGTTAAAGCATGTGAAGAAGAGTTCGGCGTATCTGCAGCAGCAGGTGTTGCAGTTGTAGCAGCCGGTGGCGATGCTGCAGCAGGCGGAGCAGAAGAGAAGGATGAGTTCGATATCGAGCTTACAGATGTTGGAGCTAACAAGGTTAAGGTTATTAAGGTTGTTAGAGATGCTACAGGTCTTGGACTTAAAGAGGCTAAGGCAGTTGTTGACGGAGCACCCGGAATCGTTAAGGAAGGTGTTGATAAGGCAACAGCTGAGGACATCAAGGCTAAGTTAGAGGCTGAGGGTGCTACTGTAACACTTAAGTAATTAACATATGTAATTTTAGAGCTTACGCATGCCTCGGCGTGTGTAGGCTCTTTTTGGTCTTTTGCCGGGAGGATTATATGGGCGGATTTTTTGGCGTTACATCAAAAAACGATTGTGTATTTGACTTATTCTTCGGAACTGATTATCACTCGCACCTTGGTACAAGAAGAGCGGGAATGAGTGTACTCGGAGGAGGTAAGTTTAACAGAGCCATTCATAACATTTCCAATGCGCCATTTCGAACAAAATTTGAAGATGATTTCCATGAGATGAAGGGTAATTACGGAATAGGTGTTATTTCTGATTTTGAAGCGCAGCCTGTTCATGTAAGAAGCCATCATGGTTCGTATTCTATAGCTACAGTCGGTAAAATCAATAATTTGAATGATCTTGTCAGTAATATTATGAGCGGTCATACTCATTTCTTTGAGATGTCTAACGGAGATATCTCACAGACTGAGCTGGTGGCGGCGCTTATTGACAGGAAAGACAATTTTATTGAAGGTATCAAGTACGCTCAAGAAACAATAGACGGCTCAATGTCTATGCTTATATTGACTGAGAAGGGCATATATGCGGTAAGAGATAAGATGGGCAGAACACCGGTTGTGATTGGTAAGAAGGATACAGGCTACTGCGCATGTCTTGAAACTACATCCTATATGAACTTGGGCTATAGTCATTATAAGGAGCTTGGTCCGGGTGAAGTATGTGTAATGGATGAGAATGGCGTTAAGACACTGGTTAATCCCGGAAAAGATATGAAGATATGCACATTTCTATGGGTATACTACGGATATCCTTCGACAATATTCGAGGGAATATCGGTTGAGGAAATGCGTAATAGATGCGGCTCTAACTTAGCTAAAAGAGATGATGTTAAGCCTGATGTAGTTGCCGGCGTGCCTGATTCGGGAACAGCTCATGCAATAGGGTATTCTAATGAGGCGCATATTCCGTTTTCGAGACCGTTGATTAAGTATACACCTACATGGCCAAGATCTTTTATGCCTACTATCCAAGAGAATAGAGACTTAATTGCCAAGATGAAGCTCATTGCGGTTGAGGATTTAATTAAGGATAGAAGCCTTCTTATTATTGATGATTCAATTGTAAGAGGCACTCAGCTTAGAGAGACAGCTGAATTCTTATTTGATATGGGTGCAAAGGAGGTCCATGTAAGACCTGCTTGTCCGCCTATCTTGTACGGCTGTAAGTATCTCAATTTCTCAAGGTCGAGATCGGAGATGGAGCTTATCGGTCGTCGTGTCATTAACAGATTAGAAGGCAGGGATGTGGACGGAACCCATGAGGGTGACGAAGAAATCCTTGAAAAATATACTAATCCCGATACGGAAGAATATGCTAAAATGAATGAAGCAATTAAGGAAGAGATGGGATTTACGTCACTTAGATATAATAGACTTGATGATATGATTGATGCGGTTGGTATTGATCCTAATAAGCTGTGTACGTATTGCTGGAACGGCGTGGAGTAATATATGAACGCTAATGTGTCGCATAGTAGGAATATTATATTGATAATAGTAATAAGCGCGGTTTTTGTAATTATTACTGCGCTTATTTCAGCATGTTCATGCTCTAAGTCCGATGATGATGCTACTCAGGGTGAATACAAGCAGATTGAGAAGAGAACAATTGCCAATTCCGTCAGCGCTACCGGCAAAATCAAATCCGTTAACAGTGAAGAGGTCACAAGCTCGCATATCGGCAGTAAGGTTAAAGCAGTCTACGTTAAGGAAGGCGATACAGTTAGTCCCGGGCAGGTTATATGTCAATTCGATACGACTCTTCTTCAGGAGCAGCTTAATAATCTAAGGAAGAGTATTGCTGAGGCTAAGGCGGATAGTGCACAGCGTAGTGTAGAATATGATAACAGAATAAACGAAGCGAGTGCAAATCGTTTGCAGAGTATTGCTGATACCGAGTCGCGTCTTAATACAGCGAGGGTGGAATATCTGCAGGCGCTTAATGAATTGGAGATTGCAAATAAGAACTACAATGATTATTTGGCTGTTCCCGGTCATTATGCGTATGATTCGAATGCTATCCAATTGCAGACAGTTATTTCAGCAAAGCAATCTAACGTAGATTTAAAGCAAGCTACAATTGAATCATATGAACAGTCACTTAACAATCTTATGTCATCGGACGGCTCAACCTTTGCAGATGCTAAGGAAAGCTATGATGAGGCCTCGGCAGGTACCATTAAGTCATTGGAGGAACAAGCCAGAGAGCTGGAGAAATCAATCGGTGAATGTACGGTTCGCTCTACTATAGGCGGAACAATTACAGAGTTAAATGTTAAATCAGGAGATAATTTTCTTGCAGGACCTATATGCCTTATTGAAGGCGTCAATGATCTTATGATAGAGGCAGAGGTTAGTGAATATGACGTGCCTGATGTGGCTGTCGGAATGAAGGTTATGATAAAGACTGAGGCTACAAGAGATGCAGAGCTGACCGGATTTGTAACCTATGTTGCCCCGAAGGCTAAGGATTCGGGCTCGGGAAGTGGCTCTCTTGGGGCGATATCGGGGCTTATAGGTGGTGATATGTCTTCGTTAGCCGGACTTAGCAGTGGTGGCAGCGGCAGCAGTATGGCATCTTATGTCGTTAAGGTATCTCTTAATGACCCTAACCCCAGACTTCGTCTCGGAATGAATGCCAAGCTAAGTATTATTACAGAATCGGTGGATGATGCTATCTCCGTACCATATGATGCTGTAAGGGATGATGGTAAGGGGAATAAATATGTTGAGATAGCGACTAATTATGATGAAGCGAAGGAGTCTGACGGTAAGATAGACTATGAGAATAAAATGGTAAATGTTATAACAGGAATTAAAGGCTCTTACTATATACAGGTGTACGGAGATGTCAAGGTAGGCGATTATGTATATGTGCCGGCGGCCGAGGGTGAAGATTCGCTTGATGAGATTATGAATATGATGGGCTCAAGCGCGGGAGTATAAGCGTATGTCCGAGATAATCAGACTTGAGAATATAATTAAGAGATTTTATATAGGACAGCCTAACGAGCTCGAGATATTGCACGGTATTAATCTTACCGTTAATGAAGGAGAGTTTGTATCGATAGTTGGGCCGTCGGGCTCAGGCAAGTCAACGCTTATGAATCTTATCGGCGTACTGGATAGACCGACGAGCGGTAGCTACCATCTTGACGGTATCGATGTTGATAGGGCAAAGGACAATGAACTGTCGGATATACGCAATCGCAAGATAGGCTTTGTGTTTCAAACGTATAATCTGATTGCCAAGACTAATGCAATTAAGAATGTAGAGCTTCCTATGCTGTATGCCGGTGTATCTTCGCGTGAACGCCATAGACGTGCTAAGGAGCTTATGGAGATGGTAGAGATGTCGGACAGGACAAAGCATTTACCGGAGGAATTATCGGGCGGTCAGAAGCAGAGGGTAGCCATTGCAAGAGCTATGGCGAACAATCCGGCGATAATCTTAGCGGATGAACCGACAGGTGCGCTCGATTCTAAGACGGGACGACTTGTAATGGACTTATTCCATAAGCTTAACGATGAGAAGGGCAAGACCATTATACTTATTACGCATTCACAGGAGCTTGCCGATGAGACTGATAGAATAGTATCTCTACGAGATGGCAATGTTGTGGGAGAAGTAATAAATAAAAGCTTTAAGTAGGTGAGCATGAATGTTAATTGCTGAGAATATTATACTTGCATTTAACAGCATAATGTCTAATAAGATGAGAGCACTTCTTACGATGCTTGGAATTATTATCGGCATCGGCTCTGTAATAGCGATTCTTACCGTGGGCAATTCCCTAACGCTTACGGTAGAGGATAATATGCAGTCAATGGGCTCTAAGGATATATTTGTTGCAGTAACCTCGAGAGGAGAAGACGACGAGCGTGAGTCAATGATTGACGGAGTTGTCTATCCGACTACAGAGGTTAGTAGGAAGGAAATGAATGACGAGGATTACATTACTTCCGATATGATTCATGATATGAGCGATAAGTTCACTGATGAGATATACGCGGTTAATGTGTATAACAGAGTGGGGGATGGCAAAGCGTCCTACTCAGCAGCTGACACGGATATTATGGTGACAGGGGTTTCGGCAGGCTATTTTCTGACTAATGCAATTGATATTAAGTCCGGCAGAATGTTTAATGCATCTGATTTTAATAATGCAAGAAATGTGTGTCTTGTAGATAAGAAGCTGGTTGATGCATTATTTAAAGGAGATGCGGAGGCATGTCTCGGCAAGGAAGTGGAATTTGAGATAGAAGGTGCCAAGACAACATCATTTTCTGTTATAGGTGTCTACGAGAAAAGCAATAAAGACACAGGTATGGGCTCGTTGTCGTCTATGATGGATATTTTGATGCCGGGTGCGCAGGTTTATATTCCGCTTAAAGCAGGCAATCAATTAACCGGCAGTAAGGATCTGTATTCAACATTTCGTGTTAGTACGACTGTCGGCGTCGATACAGAACAGTTTGCTAAGGAATTAACTAATTATTTCAAGCCATACTTTGAGGCTAATCCCAATTGGCGTGTTCAGGCAGTAACCTTTGAAGGAATGCTTGATTCACTTACTTCTATTATAGATACTATTACGCTTGCGGTATCCATTATTGCGGGCATAGCGCTATTAGTGGGTGGTATAGGTGTTATGAATATAATGCTGGTATCGGTTACGGAGAGGACGCGTGAAATAGGTACACGCAAGGCTCTTGGGGCGCGTAATTCTTCAATTAGGATTCAATTTTTGATAGAGGCAATGGTGATATGTCTTATAGGTGGAATAATAGGGCTTGTCTTAGGGCTGGTGTCCGGAAGCCTTTTATCTTCTCTTTTGGGGTATCAGGCGGCGCCCTCGGTACCGGGAGTAATATTTTCATTATTATTCTCAATCGGAATCGGCATAGCCTTCGGCTATTTCCCCGCTGACAAGGCCGCTAAAATGAATCCGATTGATGCTTTACGCCATGAATAATACTTGGCAGGGACCGAGGAGCAAAGACCTCTGTGGAGACATTCGTCTGTCGGAACAGAGGTACTTTGTCCGAGGTTCCGGCAGGTAAAAAATATTAAAAAAATTTTAAAAAAGTATTCAGTTTTAGAGATAAGTGTCCGATAAACTAATTGAAAAGTATTATAGTGCTTTATTTTACATACTTTTTTCTACTTAAGTAGCGTGTAATACTTTATTTCAGGGAGGAAAGGAGAGTGCCGTTATGCGTGTAGATACTTTAAGTCAAATAGCTCAGGTATATCAACCACCTAAGGCTACTAAGACAAATAGGACTAGCGGATTACAATCTATGGGCAGAGATCAAGTACAGATTTCGTCTGCAGGTCGTGATTTCCAAATTGCAAAACAGGCAGTCGCAGAAGCTTCGGATATCAGGGAAGATAAAGTTGCTGAAGTAAAGTCACAAATTAACTCAGGAAATTATAATGTTGATACCGAGGATTTTGCTAGCGTTTTACTTAACGCCTATAACAGTAGACTTTAATTAGACTATTATGGGTAAGTTTACGGAAGGATTAGTACATTGGCGAGTTTGATGGATGAGCTCTTAGGAGTATTAAGACAAGAGAAGCAAGGATACGTCAACCTAACACAGCTATCGGAAGAGAAGCGTACGTGTATAGTAGCGGGAGATGTAGATAAGCTTGATTCAATATCTTCTAAGGAGCAGGATGAGACCGCTAATCTTAAGAATCTTGAGAATAAGAGAGTCAAGATCCTTAAGGATATGGCTGTAGTGCTCGGTAAGGATGACGAGGAGGTAACTATCTCTGCTATGATTGAGATGTTAGAGCGTCAACCGTCAGAGCAGGCTAAATTAGTCCAAGCCAAGGACGAGCTCGTATCCCAGGCAAGTGAGATGCAGATTGCCAATCAACAGAATGAGATCCTACTGCGCCATGCGATGGAGATGGTGGAGTTTGATTTGACATTACTTAAGAGCCTAAAGCAAGCTCCGGAGACAGCTAATTATGACAAGAATGCTTATAATACCGGAGAGATTTTAGGTAATAGTGGTTTTGATACCAAGCAATAGTATATTCCGAAGCTGTAATAGTTATTTTTCTTAGGGAGAATTTATTATGGCTAATGGATTTGGTAGTTTATATGTTGGAGCAGCAGCTATTCGTAACGAGCAGACTGCGCTTGATATTACAGCTAACAATTTAGTTAATATTGATACAAAAGGATATGTCCGTGAACAAGTCATGTTCACGGACGATACATATTCCTTCTTCCAATCGGCTGCAATTTCCGACCAGATGAAAGGTACGGGAGTTAAGATTGCCGATGTGGTTCATACTAGGGATATGTTCTTAGATAAGGCATTTCGCTCAGAGAATTCCAGGTATGCATTTTATGCCGCAAGCTATGATGCGGTTACAGAGGTAGAGACTTTCTTGCAGGAGACTGCAACAGGGGAGGCTTTTAGTGAAGCCACCAATGATTTGTATGTTGCTTTCCAAGAATTTGCTAAGGACCCCTCTGATACGGTAAATCAGAACTTAGTTGTTCAGAAAGCCTCATTATTCCTGACGCGAGAGCAGAACTTATATCAAGGTTTAGCAAATTATCAATCTACGATTAATACTAAGATAAAGGATGATGTTAATCGTATTAATGAGCTGGCCAAAGAAATCCACAGGCTTAATCTTAATATAGAGAGAATTGAAGCAGGCAAGACAGAGACTGCTATGGATCTTCGTGACCAAAGAGACTATGCGGTAGATGAATTATCTAAGCTTGCTAAGATAACATGTACAGAGACAATCGAGGGAGTATATCACATTAAGCTCGAAGAGAGAGATTTTATTGATGATTTTAACGTTTATCCGATTGGTCTTTATACTGATACGCTTACAGGCTTTGTAACACCATATTGGCCACATTTATCTGCTACAGAGAATGATGATATCTATCCGGTATACGACTTAAGCAATATAGATGCGGCACATAACACTGACAAGGGAGAGGTGAAGGCGCTTCTTTTGGCGCGAGGAGATAAGAGAGGCACATGGAGTGATTTAGAGGGTATTAGTCAAGCAGAATATGAAAAAGGCATTGGCAATTCCGTAATGATGAATTCCGAGGCTGAGATTGATGCGCTTACTCATTCGATTGTAACGTCAATCAATAACTTATTTAGTCCGCTTACTACATATGGCGAGGCTAATCCAACGGCTACATTATACCCCGTAACCGGAACAGATTCCAAGGGCAATACGGTAACTATTGATGCAAATACTAAGATAGCTGATACTGAGAATTGTGCTGTTGGCTCTGACGGACAGATTCCTCCGAGGGAATTATTCGTAAGGCGTGGTTGTGAGAGATATACAGAGGTTACATTAGGTGATGGCACTAAGGTATATGTATATAACGAGGAGAACCCTTCAGATCCTACAATGAGCTATACAACAAGAGCCTTGGAGATTAATCAAGAGCTTGTTGAGAACAGAACATTGCTTGCACACCTTACACAGAATAATGCCATTGATTACAGCATGGGTAAGGGACTCGTGGATATCTGGGAGGATGCTTCTTATACACTTAATCCAAGCGATAAGACACCTTGTACATATACGGGATTTTATACTAAGTATATAGGTGAGCTTGCCAATACAGGCTCTATATATAAGACTACATCAGAGAGCTTGGAGAATACATCGGCAACAATAGATAATAACAGACAAGCGGTAATAGGTGTTTCTTCAGACGAAGAATTAACCAATATGATTAAGTATCAGCAGGCATACAATGCAGCATCAAGATATATTAATGTATTGTCTGAGATGATAGAGCATTTATTATCGGCTTTAGGATAGTACATTTATTATCGACTTTAGGATAGTACATTTATTATCGGCTTTAGGATAGTACATTTATTATCGGCTTTAGGATAGTACATTTATTATCGGCTTTAGGATAAGCCATTAAATGTCGATATTAATTATAGGTTTTAGTTTTGGAAAGTAGGTGAGTATATGCCTTCATCATTTTTTGGATTACATGTAGCGGCAACAGGACTTAATGCTGCACAAGCATCAATTAACACAACAGCGAATAACATTTCCAATGTTAATACAACGGGATACTCTCGTCAGGAGGTGGGACGTAAGGCATCGGCTGCACAGAGAGCATTTACAAGCTATGGTTGTATCGGAACCGGTGTTGAGATTACTGATGTTACACAAGTCAGAGATTTGTATTATGATGAGAAATACTGGAATAATAATTCTAAGCTTGGTATGTTTCAGAAGAAATTATACTACATGAACCAGATTGAGAATTATTATACAGATAATGCTAAGATATCAGGCTTTACCACTTTATACGGTAAGATGTTCAATTCATTGGATTCTGTTAAGAAGAATGCAGGTGATGCATCTGTACGTAACGAATTTATCAGTAATGCGCAGGAGATGATGGATTATTTCAACAGTACAGCGATATCTATGCAGGATTTACAGAGCTCTATCAATGATGAGATTAAGACAAGCGTAGATTCAATTAATTCTGCGTCACAGAAGATAGCGCTTCTTAATAAGCAGATTAACATCATTGAGATGGAAGGTGGCTATGCCAATGAGCTTCGTGATGAGAGAGCCAGAATCTTAGATGAATTATCAAATATTATTCCGATAGAGGCAACTGATATTAAGGTGTCGAACTCCAATTACGAAGATCAGTATACGGGAGTTACAAGATTTGAGGTAAGATTCAACGGTGTTTTGCTTGTTGATAATTACGAATATAATACGTTAAGTGTAGTTACAAGAGAATATAAGGCTAATCAATCGGATATTGACGGATTATATGATGTTAAATGGGATAACTCCGGAGCCATTATCGATTTTTCGAGTAAGGCTATGCAGGGTGAGATGAAGGCAATGTTCGATGTCAGAGACGGTAATGACGAGGAGAACCTTAAGGGTCAAGTTGTTTCGGCAAATTCTAATTCGCTTAAGATAAACAATCCTACCATTACCGAAATTGAGAAGATGAATATGCCTACTTCCGGTACGGTGCTTGTTAACAGTACCTACTACAATTATACGGATTTTAGCTTTGAGACTGATGATGAGGGTAATATCACATCTTACACATTTATATTAGACAAGCCACTTACAAGTGATGAGCAGACTGCACTTTCCGGTAGAAGTCTTACTGTTGGTAAGACTGTTAACTTCAAGGGCATTCCTTATTATATGAATCAGATGAATGAGTTCTTAAGGTCATTCACAAAGGAATTCAATAAGATAGAGATGACGGGCCAAGATGCATAGATGGGTGCATTTTTCGTATCATACGACAAGGTTAGTCTTCAAGAATTGGATGGAACAGAGCAGATATCGAAGAAGGAGGACACAGATCCCGATACATATACACACACTGCTTCGACTTGTAACACATATTACAGAATGACATGTGATAGCTGTAGAGTTAATAAAGCATCACAAGCAGACCCCAATCATTTCGCAACCACACTTTACGAAGCAGGCGTTGCTAAGGGCGAATCAGCCAACGATCTAATTGATAGTCTTGCGACGCTCGAGAATAACGTTAAGCTATTCAGAGGTGGTTCGGGCTCGGCATTCCTTCAATGTGTATATGCTGATATTACGGTTGATACACAAGAGTGCGATGTGTTTACCAATGTCAAGAATGCAATTGCACAGCAGCGTATGTCGGTATCCGGAGTTGATGAGGATGATGAGGCAATGGACTTAATTAAGTTCCAGAACGCATATCAGCTTGCGGCAAAATGTATTTCAACACTTACGGCTATGTATGATCAGTTAATACTTAATACCGGAGTATAAATGCACATTTACCATATTGTTAATGACTAGGTCCCAAGGGAGGTTACGCTATGAGTATGAGAGTTACCAACAACATGATAATGAAGTCATCTACCAATAACGTTAACGCTACGAAGGTTAACGTTAATGATAAGAATAATCAGATGACGACCAATAAGAAGATATCTCGTCCTTCTGAAGACCCTGTAGTTGCGATAAGATCTCTTCGTTTAAGTACAACGCTTAATAAGTTAGATCAGTACGTAGATAAGAATATTCCGGATGCGGCATCATGGCTTGATGTTACAGAGACAGCGATTCTTAATATGAAGTCTCTTATTACTGATTTTCGTACACAATGTGTTAACGGTGCAACAGGTACGCTTACGGCAGATGACCGTAAAGCCAGCTTCAATCATTGCAGAAGCAGATGTATTCCGAGGGAAATGCTGATTATGCCGGAAGAACAGTGTTTACCGGATTCAGAACTAATTCTACATTAACATTTACAGAGGATGAAGCACTTACATCATATAATATTAAAGAAAATTTCAGCGCAATAGAAGATATTAGAGAGGGAAGATATTACAGTGGTGAAGTTGCAACTCCGAGTACGCCCACGGAAGTACGTAGTAATACAATTGGGGATATGCAGGAAACAGTTTATAATAGAATAAGATTGCCATATAATGATATAGATAAGGTTAATGAGGTATATTTAAAGGGTAGTGATCCGCATACGCCGATAGCTACTTCACATCGTGAGTTTGATGATGAAGAGGCATGGCTTGCCGCATCCGGAAGCAATCCTAAGATCAAAGAAGTAGGTGATGATGAATATGTAATAATTAAGAATACCGGTGAGATAATACTAGGCAAAAATATCGCAACACAGCTTAAAAAAGACAAGTCTCAAATAACCGTTGATTATGATAAGACAGGCTTTAATAACGGAGAACTCAGACCGGAATTCTATTACGATTGTACAGATAAAACCAATACGTCAGATTTGATTAATTATAAGCGATATGATGATAATGGTGACCTTATTCGCTATGACATAGAATACAATGTAGCCACCAATCAGAATCTTGGTGTTAATATCGAGGCAATCGATGTATTTAACAGTGATTTGATTCAGGATG
>CAJOIL010000040.1 GCA_905234525.1 uncultured Lachnospiraceae bacterium
CCGTTAGAATCAAGTCCGTCACCGCCTGCATCTATATCCCATGTACCACCATAGATGTTAAGGGAATAAGAATAATCAGTAAGATCGGAGTTAGCTGCGTTAATTCCGTCATCACCGGATACTACCGTAGCACTTCCGCTATATAAATTAACGGTTGCACCTTCGATACCTTCTTCTGACTTAGTTATATTAATAGTAGCACCCTTAGAATTACCTGATTTACCGATATTAACGATATAATCTGACTTAATACCATCATCAGTGGCACTGACATTAATATTTCCACCGATTATATTGAGTCCGGCAACACCATCTGCTCCATCACCGGAGATACCGTCATTAGCTGCTGTTACATTAAGTGTAAATGTATCAGTGGCAGTCTTACCGATTGTAATAGTAGAATTATCAGCACCCTTTATACCGTTCTTACAATTACCGTTAATATTAAGTACACCGTCACCTGTTATAAGAAGCGAACCATTTGATTTAAGCTTTATACCCGCACCTTCAAATGCATCAGCTACAGCTTCATCTGTAGATTCTTCATCATCGGGATTCTCATTATCCGTAAGTGTATTGGTTCCCGAAATAACTATTGTTGTATCAGTGTTTTCTTTGTTAATTGTAATAGGTGCTCCTTCACTGCTTGCAAGTGAAAGGTTCTTAAGCACCAATGTTACTCCTGTTACACCCTTTTTAACCGTAACTGAGCCTTCCGAACAGCTTCCCGTTAATACATATGTACCGGAAGCTGTGATTGTAAGATCGGTACCATTCTCTATCTTATAATTCCCACCTGATGTATCACTTGCCGTTACTTTTGAATTTGTAAATGTAAATGTGTTAACTGCCTCTGATACATAGCTTGATGAATATGTAGCAGCATTAACATTCATTGTAGTTACCGGCACCATCGTTACCGCCATCGCAAGCGCAATTGCTAAAGCAACACCCTTCTTCCCTAAGGATCTTTTGTTCTTTCTGTTAATATTACCCTTAATAGCCATATCGTTATCCTCCTATCCTTCTTGTGCTTTAGTAATCTTTTTTCTCTTCTATGATAGGATAATAACAACCCAACCTTAAATGAACCTAAATGATAAATTATTATTTCAAAAAATTTCCCGCGCATTATGCGCGGGACACATTTCTACAATAAAGTTCTTACAACTTTAGGCTTATACCCATCCTTATCAAGCTCACTAAGAATCTTCTCCTTATGCTCGGTACCGAAAGCCTCCATCGTAATCCTAAGCTCCACAGCCGCATTACGATTAGTAGTAACAAACTGGTTATGCTCCAGCTTAATAACATTACCTTGTTCTTTGGCAATAAGCTCCGCTACCTTAGCAAGCATACCCGGCTTATCCGGCAAAAGAACGGAAACCGTAAATATTCTGTCACGGAATATAAGTCCCTGCTGAACAACGGATGACATTGTAATAACATCCATATTACCACCGCTTAGAATTGAAACTACGCGTTTATTCTTAACATTTAACTGACTTAAAGCGGCAACAGTAAGAAGACCCGAATTCTCAACAACCATCTTGTGATTCTCAACCATATCAAGGAAGGCAACGATAAGTTCATCATCTTCAACGGTAATTATGTCATCAAGACTATCCTTAATATAAGGGAAAATGTTCTCTCCCGGAGTCTTAACCGCTGTACCGTCAGCAATTGTATTAATACTCGGAAGTGATACTACCTCACCCTTATCAAAAGAGGCTTTCATACATGCCGCGCCTGCAGGCTCAACACCTATCACCTTAATCTTCGGGTTAAGAAGCTTCGCAAGTGTTGATACACCTGTAGCAAGGCCTCCGCCACCGATAGGAACAAGGATATATTCAACAAGCGGAAGCTCCTTGAATATCTCCATTGCAATTGTACCTTGACCGGTAGCTACCGCAAGGTCATCAAACGGATGGATAAATGTAAGACCTTCCTTTTCAGCCATATCCAAAGCATACTCGCATGCTTCATCATATACATCACCCGCCAAAACAACTTCAGCGCCATAGCTCTTAGTTCTGTTAACCTTGATTAGCGGAGTTACCGTCGGCATAACAATTGTTGCCTTGCATCCGAACAGTTTAGCCGCATATGCAACTCCCTGCGCGTGATTACCGGCTGATGCGGTAATGAGACCACGCTCTCTTTCTTCCTCGCTTAGCGTGGATATCTTATAGTATGCTCCTCTAACCTTGTATGCACCGGTAAATTGCATGTTCTCCGGCTTTAAGTATATTTTATTATTATATTTATCACTCAGAAAATCGCTGTATACCAGCTTTGTTTCAAGGGTAACCTTGCTTACTATCTTACTTGCTTCTTCGAATTTATCTAAGGTTAACATAGTTTACTCCTAATTGAATAGCTTATTAACATACTCCACCGCATCGAACTCCTTAAGGTCTTCGACGCCCTCTCCGTAGCCGATGTATTTGACGGGGATGTTAAGCTCCATGCTGATTGCAATAGCAACACCACCCTTTGCGGTGCCATCCATCTTAGTTAAAATAATGCCATCTACATCGGTAGCCTCAGCGAATTCCTTGGCTTGCATAAGTGCATTTTGCCCGGTTGTAGCATCAACAACACAAAGCGTCTCCTTATTGGCTCCCTCATATTCCTTGGAAATAATCTTATTGGTCTTCTTAAGCTCATCCATAAGATTCTTCTTGTTATGAAGTCTTCCGGCTGTATCTACTATTAATACATCAATGTTACGCGACTTTGAAGCGGCAACAGCATCATATACTACAGAAGAGGGATCGGAGCCTTCATCTGCACCTATCATATCAACATTTGCACGGTTAGCCCATTCCTGCAATTGCTCTCTTGCGGCTGCACGGAATGTATCTCCTGCCGCGAGAAGAACCTTCTTGCCGCGTTGCCTGTATTTGCATGCAAGCTTACCGATTGATGTAGTTTTGCCGACACCGTTAACTCCTACCACAAGGCATACGCATTTATCATTCAAAAATTCATATGCATCAACCTCAAGAGCCATCTTCTCTTTAATAATTCTCATAAGAAGCTCTTTACAGCCTTCGGGGTCTTTAACCTTCTCAGACTTAACTCTGTCTCTTAGCTGGTCTAATATCTCCTCGGTTGCACTGACACCGAGGTCGCCCATTATAAGCATTTCCTCCAATTCTTCATAGAAATCATCATCAATTGATGAATAGCCCGAGAAGAGACCGCTCATAAATTTTGAAAAGAAACCTTTTTCTGCCATTTTCCACTCCTAATCAAGATCATCCTCAATAAGATTAACGGATACGAGGGTAGATACACCCTTCTCCTGCATTGTAATACCGTATAATCTATCAGCAGCGTTCATCGTACCTCTACGGTGAGTTATGATAATAAACTGCGTATTCTTTGTCAGCTTATGAAGATACTGCGCAAATCTGCCTACGTTGGAATCATCAAGTGCCGCCTCAATCTCATCTAACAGACAGAAAGGCGATGGCTTAAGATTCTGAATCGCAAAAAGAAGCGCAATTGCGGTAAGCGACTTCTCTCCTCCCGATAACTGCATCATATTCTGCAGCTTTTTGCCGGGCGGTTGAGCAATAATCTTAATACCTGTCTCTAAGATATCCTCATCCTCCATAAGCTCAAGCGTACCTTTACCGCCACCAAATAATTCTTTAAATGCTTTATCGAATTCTCGTTGAATATCAGCAAAGCCTTTGGTGAATTGTTCACGCATTCCCGTATCAAGGTCTTCAATAATAGATACAAGATCCGCTTCGGCCTTGACAAGGTCATCATGCTGCTCTTTTAGGAAATTATATCTCTCACTAACCTCTTTGTATTCATCAATGGCATTGACATTAACATTTCCCATGCCTCTGATTTCGTCTTTAATTGACTTAATGGAAGACTTAATCTCTGATAAATTATTAAGGCTTTCATCACGAAGATTTAACGCATTATGATGTGTGAGCTCATACTCCTCCCACATATAATTATTCTGATGCTCAAGTGTCTCCGTAAGCTTTTCTCTGTTACCGTCAAGCTTAATAAGCTCTTTATCAAGGTTAGCTATTCTATCGGTAACCTCACCTATCTGCTCGAAGAAATTTTTATATTTTTCATTCATGGATTCTTTGTCGGCAATATGCTTCTTAAGATCCTCCTCCAGCTTAGCAAAGTCCTTATCGGCTGAACCGATAGTTGCCTTAATATCAGCAATATCCTGCTCTTTTTTGATAGCATCCTCTTTGGCTTTGGCTGTCTGCTCGTCAAGATTCTCCAAATCCTTGTTACATTTATCTATATCTGCTTGCAGTCTGTTAATATTCTCATCTACGAAGCCAACCTGCTGTCTTGCATTAGCCTCATCAATCTGAGCTTCAGACATATTACGAGTTGCAGCTGTCTCATTATATGTATGCTTATCAAGCTCTTCTTGAAGAGTAGCTATATTATCGTTAAGCTCTTTTTCTGTCTTGACTGATTCTTCTAATTCCTCAGCAATTCTCTTCTGCTCATTCTTAATATTGCTTAGCTCATTTTCAATCTCTTCATTCTCTTGCTTTAATGACTCATAAGCCTTCTTGGATTGATTCTTAGCTTCATCAATACTATCAAGATTAATCTTAGCGGTATTCAAACTAATGGATGCTTCATTAACCTTCTTATCATGCTCGCTTATATCTTCCTTAAGTAAATCTCTGGCTGTGTCAATTTCCTCTATATGCTTTCTGATTGACTCAATCTCTTCGGACATTTTCTTAAGCTCTTTTTCAAGCTCTTCTATCTCACGCTTTCTTCCGAGCAAATTGGAGTTATTCTTAAAATGTCCTCCCGATAACGCACCACCCGGGCTTAAATATTCACCGTCAAGAGTAACTATGTGAAGCGAATAATTATTATTCTTGGCAACCTTAATAGCATTGTCAATATTATCGACAACCACTACCTGTCCCAACAGGAATGACACTACATTGCTATACTTATCATCAGCTTTAACAAGCGTATCTGCAAGACCAATTACACCCTTTTCGCTAAGACAATCATCTCTTTTGAGGCCTCTTTTCTTAACGGATGTAAGCGGCAAAAATGTAGCTCTACCGAATCTGTTCTTCTTAAGATACTCAATCATCTTCTTAGCGGTATCTTCATCCTTCGTAACGATATTCTGTATATTACCGCCAAGAGCAGTCTCAATAGCAATCTCATATTTCTTATCGGTTGTAATTATGTCAGATACAACGCCGATAAGTCCCTTGTTGTCGGATTTTCTTTCCATTACCTTCTTAATGGAATTATTATATCCGTCATATCTCTCGGAAATGTTCTTTAAAGACTCCAGCTTTGATTCCTTTTTGTTATAATCAGCATTAAGCTCGTCTAATTTGGCAAATTCTTCTTTTTTCTTGACAACAAAGTTAAGGTCTTTATTCTTAAGCTCTTTTTCCTCTGCTTGAAGCTCTTCTAAAGCTTTAGCAACATCCTCGTACTCAGCTTTACATTTAGCATATTGTTCCTCTAACTCATCATCCTTTGTCTTTCGAGTTACAATTCTGCTTGTAAGCTCTGACTTTCTGATATTAGTCTGCTCAAAAAGCGTAGTACTTCTTTGTTCCTTTGATTTAATCTCAGCTCTTGTCTCAAGAAGCTTCATTATGGCATTCTTATCTTCTTCAATGCCGGTATTACATTTCTTAATGGCTTCTTCTAAGTTATCGTAATACTCTTTAGCTTCATTAAGTCGCTTAACGTTTTCTTCTAAGCTTTTATCTAATTCCTTTTTGTTTTCGAGATATTTCTCAATCTCTTGTGACTTAGAGTCAAGCTCTTCGTTAATCTCTTTTCGTCTGACTTCAACATTTTCAGACATTATCTTAGCCGAATGAATCTGCTCTTCTAAAATTCCTATCTGTGTAAGTAATCTTCCCTTTATCTGATTACTGTTATTCTGCTTCTCTCTAATCTCCTCGATTGTCTCATCACACTGCTTAATAGCCTCTTCTATTGAAGCAAATTCCTCTCGCATCTTATGCTCTGTATTGGTTGCTTCATCCTTCTCATCTTCAGCTATCTTGGCATTCTTTTCAATCTTCTCTAACTCAGAATTAATACGCTCAATCTCAAGCAAGAACATATTAACATCAAGCGTCTTAAGTTCATCCTTCTTCTTAAGATACTTCTTAGCAATCTCTGATTGCTTTTCAAGAGGTCCTACACGCTCTTCTAATTCCTTAAGAATGTCATTGACACGAACGAGATTATCCCTTTCAATATCAAGCTGCTTAACCGTGGCAATCTTACGCTTCTTATATTTAACGATACCAACAGCTTCATCGAATAATTCTCTTTTCTCTTCGGGCTTACCTGACAATATTCTTTCAATCTGACCCTGTCCGATAATAGAGTATCCCTCTTTACCGATACCTGTATCATAGAATAATTCATTAACATCCTTAAGACGACATGATGTACCGTTAAGAAGATACTCACTCTCGCCCGAACGATATACACGTCTGGCAATTGTTACCTCTTCATAATCTATCGGAAGTAAATGATCGGAATTATCCATAGTAATAGCCACATATGCAAAGCTTAAGGGCTTTCTGTTCTCTGTACCCGCAAAAATAACATCTTGCATAGAAGAACCTCTAAGCTGCTTAGCTGACTGTTCTCCCAAAACCCAACGCACTGCATCGGATACATTTGATTTACCCGAGCCGTTTGGTCCGACAATTCCCGTAATACCATTATGAAATTCAAATTTAATCTTATGAGCAAATGACTTAAAGCCACTCATCTCAATACTTTTTAGATACATATATTCCCCTCTTTGATATTAAGAAGCGCCTGATAGGCTGCTTGTTGTTCTGCATTCTTCTTAGAATGACCGCTTCCCTTTCCTAAGGTCTTGCCATGATACACAACAACGCTTTCAAACACCTTATCATGAGCCGGACCCTCTTCAGACACAAGACGATATTCCACATTGCCGTCACGCTTAGCTTGAACTAATTCTTGTAAGGCAGTCTTGCAGTCATGGAATAATGTCTTACTCTCAATATCATTAAGCACATACTTTTCGATAAATGCACCGGCGACATCCATACCACCATCAAGATACATCGCACCAATCAATGCTTCAAATGCATCAGACAGAATTGATGCTCTCTCTCTTCCGCCGCATTTTTCTTCACCGTGGGCCAACATAATATATTTGCCCAGCTCTATCTCCTTAGTACAATATGCCAAAGTAGATTCACATACAAGTGAAGCTCTAAGCTTTGTTAACTCTCCCTCTCTATATTCGGGATAATTCAAATACAAAAACCTACTACTGACTATCTCTAAGACAGCATCACCCAAAAATTCAAGTCTCTCATTATCATGTAATTTCCCCATATGCATTTCATTTGCATATGAGCTATGTGTAAGTGCCTGAGTTAGTAAGCTTTTGTCTTGGAATTTATATTCTATCACAGATTCTAATTCTTCAACACTAGCCATATTACTGTTTTCCTCCTCTTTAATAAGCACACCGGTAGAAAAAGCCCTTATTTTTAATAAGGGCTTTCAGCTTAACGATTGTCTTTTGCGATTTGCTTATTTGGTAGCCTTGATTAACTCAACAGCATCGCCGACTGTTACAATTGACTCTGCCTTTTCTGTATCAATCTCAATCTTAAGCTCATCCTCAACTCCCATAATAATCTGAAATACATCCAAAGAATCAGCACCGAGATCATCAATAAAGGTTGTATCCATTGTAATCTCTTTCTCATCTACGCTAAGTACATCAGCTATTACCTTTCTTAATACATCAAATTCCATAACATTGCTCCTTTCTATTATTCAGATTCTATCATCCTTTGGACATTGCCTGCAATATCCTGTTCCTTAAATGCAACACATTGAATAATGGAATTCTTAACCTCTTTACTCTTAGCACTTCCGTGCGTCTTAACAACAAGACCCTCAAGACCGAGAAGCGGTGCTCCTCCGTACTCTGATGCATCAAAAGACTTAAGTGTCTTCTTAAGTGCGGGCTTGGCTAGAAGTGCACCTATCTTACTCTTGGTCGTACTCATAAGACCTTCCTTAATAATACCGATAAGTGTAGTTGCCATTCCCTCATACAGCTTAAGTATTACATTGCCGACGAAGGCCTCGCAAACGATAACATCACATGCGCCCTCAGGGATTTCTCTTGATTCAACACTTCCTATGAAATTAATATCCTTGCACTCTTTTAATAACGGAAATGTTTCTTTGACAAGGGCATTTCCCTTCTCTTCCTCTGCACCTATATTAACAATACCGACTGTAGGATTCTTCTTGCCGATAACCTTATCCATATACATGGAACCAAGTCTTGCAAATTGAACAAGCTGGTCCGGTCTGGCATCAACATTGGCTCCGCAATCCAAGAGCAAGGACACTCCTGTCTTCGTTGGAATAAGCGGTGCAAAGGGAGCTCTCTTAATACCCTTGATACGACCGACTATTGTCTGTCCGCCTACCAAAACAGCTCCTGAATTACCTGCTGTAACGAACGCATCCGCCTCACCATCCTTAACAAGCTTCATTCCCACTACCATAGAAGAATCCTTCTTCTTCTTAATAGCGTTAACAGGTGGCTCCGCCATCTCAATTTCTTCTGAAGCATTAACCACTTCTACTTGTTCTTTGTTAAATGTGTATTCAGATAATACAGGATTAATAACCTCCGTCTTACCAACAAGAAATACTTTGATATCATCTCTTAAATTAACGGCGTCAATGGCACCCTTAACTATCTCACCCGGTGCATTATCACCACCCATAGCATCAAGTGCTACTCTTGTCATATCAGACATAATTATCCTCCGACATACTATAAAAATAAATAACTACCCAGAGCCAAGCCGGACTTGACTCTGAATAGCTAATATTTGTAAATCACTCTTAGTCTACAGAAATGATTTCTCTCTTATTATATGCACCACAATTCTTGCACACTCTATGAGGAATCATTAATTCTCCGCACTTACTGCAAGGTACTAATGTGGGTGCTGTCATCTTCCAATTGGCTCTTCTTCTGTCTCTTCTACCCTTAGAAGACTTATTCTTAGGACAAATTGACATCTCTACACCTCCTTAAACTCTCTAAAAACATCTCGAATCTTGGCCATACGAGGATCCTTGGGCTTACTTGCACAATCACAGGTCGAATCATTAAGATTAATGCCGCAATCGGGGCAAAGACCTCTGCAATCCTCTTGGCACAACACCTTAGCCGGCCAACAAATGAGAATCTCATCGAATATCAGCATATCAACATCAAGATTACCGCTATCAAAATACGGTATTTCTTCATCATCTGCGACAACCTTATCATCTTCAAGCTTAAATGACTTATCAATAACTACATCAAATGTATGCTCGACTTCCTTAGTGCATCTGTCGCAAGGAATATGTACGCTAAGAGACGTATCACAAGTGATATGTAAAGTCGTCACTTCATTAGCAATGCTTAATTCGAATGGCTTGCTATTAATAATCGGATAAGAATTGTGATTATATGTAATATCACTCATATCTATCGAACATGTAAATTCCTTAGACTGATTATTATTAGAAATAATGTCTGAAATATCAATTATCATGTCCGACTCCTATCCACACTCGAACAATTATACATATTAGGTGTATAAATGTCAATAAGATTTTAGTAATGTAGCGCAAGATTCTGCAGCTATGAGAATGCCTTAGGCACATTCTAAGTGCCGGGGCATTACTCATAGTGCAGAATCGCAATTAATTCTTATTAGTAAGCAACACCTTGTGCTATCATTGCGTCAGCAACCTTCTCAAAGCCTGCGATATTAGCGCCTGCCACATAATTGCCTTCCATACCGTACTTCTTAGCTGCATCATCACATGCATGGAAGATTCCCTGCATAATATTCTCAAGCTTAGAATCAACCTCTTCGAATGACCAGTGAAGTCTCTCAGAGTTCTGTGACATCTCAAGAGCAGAAGTTGCAACACCGCCGGCATTAACAGCCTTAGCAGGTCCGAATAATACGCCTGCCTTCTGGAATGCAAGTACTGCTTCAGGAGTAGAAGGCATGTTAGCACCCTCTGCAACAGCAATTACGCCGTTATCGATAAGCATCTTAGCATCATTCTCATCTAATTCGTTCTGTGTAGCGCAAGGAAGAGCGATATCAACCTTATACTGCCATACACCGTGTTCACCATTCTTCTTCTCATTGTACTGAGCACTTGATCTCTTAGCTGCATATTCTGTAAGACGTGCTCTCTTAACCTCCTTAACTTCCTTAAGAAGCTCAAGATCGATTCCTTCGGGATCGTAAATCCAACCTGTAGAATCAGAGCATGTAACAGGCTTAGCGCCTAATTGATAAGCCTTCTCGATTGCGTAGATTGCAACGTTACCTGAACCTGATACTGCAACTGTCTTACCGCTAAAGCTATCATTCTTAGCAGTCTTAAGCATCTCCTGTGTGAAGTAGCATGCACCGTAGCCTGTAGCCTCTGTTCTTGCAAGAGAACCACCATATGTAAGTCCCTTACCTGTAAGAACGCCTGTAAATTCGTTACGAAGCCTCTTATACTGTCCAAACATGTAACCAATTTCACGAGCGCCTGTACCTATATCACCTGCAGGTACATCAGTATCAGCACCGATATGCTTGCTAAGCTCTGTCATAAATGACTGACAGAATCTCATAATCTCATTGTCTGACTTACCCTTAGGATCGAAGTCAGAACCACCCTTACCACCACCGATAGGAAGTGTTGTTAAGCTGTTCTTAAATATCTGCTCAAATCCAAGGAATTTAATAACTGATAAGTTAACTGAAGGATGAAGTCTAAGACCTCCCTTGTATGGTCCGATAGCTGAGTTAAACTGTACTCTGTAGCCTCTGTTAACCTGTACATTACCGTTATCATCTACCCATGATACGCGGAACATTATAACTCTCTCAGGCTCTACGAGTCTCTCAATAATACCGTTCTTCTCAATCTCAGGATTCTTCTCTACAACAGGCTCAAGTGACTCTAAAACCTCTGCTACAGCCTGTAAGAACTCCTTCTGCTCACCGTTACGCTCTACAAGACCATCATATACACCCTGTAGATACTTACTCTTAAATTCCATAATAAATGCTCCTTTCAAAGTAATCTTTTTTCTTACAAATTATATCTTTGTACCGAATAGTATTTTATATATTTTAGAGAGAATATTCAAGTATTATTTTAATTCTTTCTACACATTTATCTCAGCCTTCATACCTATAACATCCTTATTGGCTTCCAATACAGGATTAACCACTTCATCAAGATACTTGGTAACCTGATACGGTGCACGTCCCACATACCTTGACGGATCCATAGCCTTCTCTAATTCCTCCAATGTCATAGGGAATCTTTTAGCCTCGGCAATAAGCTGTAATAAATTATTATCAGCACCCTTTTTCTTAACATTGGCACCGGCCTCCATTGACAATTGTCTTATCTCTTCGTGAAGGTCTTGTCTGTTGCCACCGTTCTTAACAGCATCCATCATAATATTCTCGGTAGCCATAAACGGCAGCTCACTCATGAGTCGCTTAGTAATAACCTTATCATATACAACAAGGCCATCTACTACATTAAGGCAGAGGTCTAATACGCCATCAGTTGCCAAAAAGCCTTCTGCTATTGATATTCTCTTATTGGCAGAATCATCAAGTGTTCTCTCAAACCATTGTGTAGCCGACGTAATCGCAGGATTAAGTGCATCAATTATAACATAACGACTAAGCGATGCAATCCTTTCGCTCCTCATAGGATTGCGCTTATAAGCCATTGCGCTTGAGCCAATCTGTGACTTCTCAAATGGCTCTTCAATCTCCTTAAGATGCTGTAACAATCTAATATCATTACTCATCTTATGCGCACTCGCACAGATACCGGCTAAGACATTACACACTCTTGTATCAACCTTACGAGAATATGTCTGACCTGATACCGGAACACAAGCATCAAATCCCATCTTATCGGCAATCATAGGATCAATCTTATCAATCACTTCATTATCATCATTAAACAGCTCCTTGAAGCTGGCTTGTGTGCCCGTTGTACCTTTTGAGCCTAATAGCTTAAGTGTTGATACAACATAATCAAGATCCTCTAAGTCCATCATGAACTCATTAATCCAAAGCGTTGCTCTCTTGCCGACTGTTGTTGGCTGGGCCGGTTGGAAATGTGTAAATGCAAGCGTAGGTAAATCCTTGTATTCTTCAGCAAATTGAGCAAGCTCTGCTATAACATTTACAAGCTTATTCCTAACAAGCTTAAGAGCATCACGCATAATGATAATGTCAGTATTGTCGCCCACATAGCAGCTTGTTGCTCCAAGATGAATGATGCCGGCAGCGTTAGGACATTGCTGTCCGTAAGCATACACATGACTCATAACATCATGACGTACTTCCTTCTCGCGAGCCTTAGCAACATCATAATTGATATTATCTACATTAGCCTTAAGCTCGTCTATCATCTCCTGAGTAATAACAGGCTTACCGTCTTGTGAAAGTCCAAGCTCCATCTCAGTCTCAGCAAGAGCAATCCAAAGCTTACGCCATGTAGTGAATTTCTTATCCTGCGAGAAAATGTATTGCATTTCCTTACTTGCATATCGTTCCGATAACGGACTTATGTATCTGTCTGT
>CAJOIL010000041.1 GCA_905234525.1 uncultured Lachnospiraceae bacterium
AAACCATGAATAACAATATATCTACATCCAAGATAACTGCATATCTTCATACTCTTAACTGCCATTACTTCCCGAAGATAATCATTGAATTCCTTAGAAACTGTTGACACATAATTAGGATAAGGCATATGCATCTGGAATATCTCTATCCTCGATTGATTACAACCATTCTTAAGTGGCGCAAAGTATTCATAAAGCTCTTCTTCAGTTTTATCAAAAAAAGGATTCTTTTTAGTCTTGTATAAATTATTCTTCTCCTTCTACCAACGATTATCTTCAAACAAATCATCTAGTGTAACTTGTCTATTAACTATATCACTATACATATTTTTCTTGACACCATAGGTTGTTATCATTGCAAGACCTACACCCTTTTTTGTTCCTGAAACCAAGCGAAAAGTCTCCATCTTGCGTCTCAGGCTCTTATCATATTCTTTGTCAATGACAAATTCATCTGAAGAGAATTTCATCTCACATATTGTAATCACCTTATCCTGGCGGTCAATTAACAAATCTATCTGTACTCCATCATATACCTCGTCAGCTTTCTTATACCATATAGAGTGTTGTGTAAGAACTCCTCCTATCCCAAGCTTATTCTTTATCTGATAAATGTGGTCTAAACACAACTGCTCGAATGTAAATCCTCTCCATGCTATTCTCGAACTACTATCGATACTATGACTCCAGAAATGTTCATCATTTCCGTACCCGTCTTTTATGAATTTATAATAAAAGAGTGTATAATAATCGGCCAGCTGGTATAACGATTTCTTCTTTTTATTCCCCCAAAAATAATTCATTCTGACAAAATCAGAATCTATAAGATCATTTAGAATCCTTGTGAGTTCACCATTTTGTGGGAAATTAGTAATCTCTGATATCTCTTCTCGGCTTAGCCCTCTACGTTTTGAACTTAGTGCATCAACAACCTTGATATATTTCTCACCGGAAGAAAAAAGCGTTCTATACAAATGCTCAAACTCATCCCAAAGCTCAGCTCGCCTTCAAGAGCTAATCTGTCTAAATCTTCTAATATTTTTAACTTTTAGATAGTTTTAATCTTTTAATCTGTCTAAATGTTATAATTATATTGGATTTTAGACTATAATGTCTTGTTACTTATTCCTATGCTTCATATACTTCTCTATAATCTCTGCCATAACAACAGCTTCTCCTGCCGTGTACTTGTAGCTGTTTCTTCCGGAGCCGTTAATCTTAAGAACGAACTCGCTTATCTCGTACCTGAATCCATCCCCCTGAAAACTGGGCTCATATACATCAACCTTAGAAGGATCTTCGAAATGTACTTCGAAATGTTTCGTCAACCACCAAGGCGACGGTGCAAGAATATATCCCTTTGTACCGGATATTACAAGGTTACCTTCTGACCTTAGAAGTCGCCATTCCATTATCATAATCAAGATCTATCTTGGTATATATATCCACACCTTTGTCATCATATAATGTCTTGAATCTAATATCACTATACTCCTTGCCGAGAAGCTTGATTGCAGGAAGTAAGGTGTAGCTTCCGAATTCCAAAAAGCTTCCTTCATACATGCTACTTGTTCTCTCTCTGGAATTAGGGTCTGCCAGTCTCGTATATGTCGCCTCGACATCACGAATATCACCTATAACACCTGAACTTGCAACATTCATTAACTGTTGAAATCCGGGACAATATGCTGTCTTAATAGCCTCCATTAATACAAGGTCATTTTCCTTGGCATAATCGTATAATTCTTCAGCTTCATCTCTCTTAAAGCATAGTGGCTTTTCACATAAGACATGCTTACTTGCATGTAATGCCTTCTTAGCATATTCATAATGAGTCTCATTAGGCGACGCAATATATATAGCATCAACCTTATCTAAGAACTCATCATAGGACTCATAATAATTGTCCAGTACATATCTCTTCTTCAGGAATTTGTCTTCCCTTACTTCAGGGTTAAATGTACAGATAACATTTACACCGGATACATACTTGACCTCTGATAAGAATCTTGGAACAATTCTTCCTGTTCCAACTATTCCAAGATTAATAATCTTGAAGCTATTATTCCTAATCTGGGTTGACGACACATCAGGCGTCCTGTCAAGGTATACTACTTCACAGAACTGCTTAAGATAATCAAATGTTCCAACCCAGTCAGAACCAAGTGTAAATATATCCACATCATATTTCTGGATGTCTTCAATCTTCTGTCCCACGTGGTCTTCTACAATAATCTCATCAGCAAATCCTGTTGAGCGAACATTCTCGATTCGAGTCATAAGAGAGTCAACTACATTGACCTTGCCTCTTGCCTCGTCGTAGTGTTCAGTGGTAACTCCAACGATCAGATAGTCACCCAGCTCCTTAGCACGCTTCAATAAATTGTAGTGGCCGTTATGAAATAAATCATATGTGCCATATGTGATAACTTTTTTCACAGCTGTTCTCTCCTTTTGCTTCATCAAACACCAAGTTCCACAATTTCCTTGTAGCTTATGTCCTGTCAAACTGCATACAAAATAGTCTCACAGTTACTCATCCGGTAGTGCCTTAGGTAAAAATCATATTCCCATCCTTCCTTAAAATATATGTTCACCCACTCATCTTATATAATATGGCAACATAGAAATTATTCTATTAACTACATTGTCGCTCTTATATGATTCTGGCAATTTTGATTTGCTATATCTAAATACACTATCCCTGGATAAATCAACTAAAATTGATGTATAAAATTCTTCCCAACTCATATATCGTGTAGAATCCGCATACATATATGTGTTCTCCAACATATCAAGCGATATGTCAACTATTTTAGCGCTTAATATCAAGTATTCAAATGATTCTGGCGCATATATTACACAATCAATATTATTAACTTGTATATATCTGTAAACCTTGGATATTTCTGATCCAAATGCCGCGCCATCTACTATAACAAGCATATGCCTCTTTAAGTTCTGTCTGATTGTATTATATATCTTACTTTTGCCACCTGCCGAAATGCAATTATCATATATTAAGTCAAAGCATTCATATCCCGCATTGGTATCTTCTGTAATTACTGTGTCAAAGATACTCTTCTTATCTTGCTCTAGGTTATATAGCTTATATGTCTCATTATATATTCTTTTGTATGATTTATACTTTGACGATGATGACACATTCTTTAGCCCTAATATCTCTTCTATACTATATGGCAATTGTGGCAAATCATCACGTGTAATAATCACAAAATAGTTATCAGATCCTCTTACTCTTTTTGCAAATTGTTCCGTTTTTATAAAACTTGCTGACTCATCAATAAAAATAATATACTTATTAAGATTATCCAGACGTATTTCCCAGTCTACTGTAGTTAAGACTGTACATGGCGCCTCCGATTTGATTGTTATGCCGGATGATTCACCATTTTCTTCCCTGTCAGCAATAAGACGTATCAATTCCGTCTTGCCGGTAGCGCTATTACCCTGTAATATAGTAATATTTCTCTTTATAGTCAGAAAATAATGTATACGATTATTGTAAATCTCTATTTCATATTTACCAATCATAATTGTCCCTTTTCTATATCAATTCATTATCAAGAACAACTTCTGCCAGCTTCGCATTATTATGCACGATTATCCCAACATTTTCGATTTCAATATCAAATTCTTCATCACCAAAATTCATCAAATATCCTAATCTTATATGCAAATCTTGACCTTGTTGATCTAAGTCATTAGCTATTTGAAGTATCCATTTGGCACAATTATCTCCACAGGCAGATGCATTAAAAATGTGATCCTGATCTTTGCTCATAAGAATCAACGTCTTAACACCACCCGATAAACGTTCTGTCGGAATCGAACCTAGAAATGGACTATCAATCACTCTCGGTCCTATCACCTCTGACTTATCCACATCTCTAATCATCTCCACCGACAACGTCTCTGTAATCCATTCGTCTTCATATGTATTATTAAAAAATGAATCCGGATTAAATATGTAGTTTTTTGAGTCTATTTCTCCAAAGTGTATCTTAAGCATTAGTTTCACCTCTAACACATCATATGCATGCCACCATTAACGATCACACTCTATTCCATCAAATCCCTCACATCACACCTTAGCGCGATAGCCAGATTAACCACATACGTAACCTTGGCATTATTGATATTCTTGCGCTTCTGCTCGTATTGCTGAAGTGTTCTGACCGGCACTCCTGAGCGGTCAGCAAGCTCTGCTTGCGACAGTCCCATAAGCTCACGGCGAACCTTAATCTTACTGTTCTTAGTGGCTGACTTCATCATCTCATCAAGCCTAATGTTAATCATAAGCTTATCAGCATCCTTGAAGTCATTATATAACCCATATATATCCTCTATAGGAATCAGTCTGTCAAGCTCATCATAGGAAATGTTCTTCTCATGCGCATACCCTACAAGCACCTTGCCCGTCCAGTATTCGGGAGAATTAACATTGATTATTGCATCACTTAGCTGCTGATTATATGCGGGATCTGATGCCTTTCTTACATGAATATACTTAGAATTATTCATCGCATAACACACCACATATTCAGCAAGTTCTACGCCTCCAAGCGTACATATTGTATAACAGTCTCCTCTGTTCAGGCGATTAGACATATCAGATGAGAGGAACATATTGTAGAAATCTCTCATGCCGAACTCTAACGTATTAACACCTACATCAAGCATCGCGCCTATGTTAGATTGAACATTTTCAAGGTAATTAATATTATATGCTCCCATTATCGTTCCTCCTTCATGATATCGCCAATGTACTCATCACCGTCTCTTGCGGCAGCATTAAGTCTCTTATTGTAACCATCCAGCTTCTTGCAATAGTTAAAGTCCTTCTTCGGATAGTTTGCAGCTGACGATACAAACTCTGCTCCCACAAACTGCAAATCATCGAGCACTTCTTCGCTAATAATTGCGTATTGTGTCTCACCGACATTAATCATACGACGCAATGCTCGATAGCTTAACTTACCATTGATAAAATCAGTTGCCACACGCGTATACACTCCGTCACAACGGCAACCAACCACAACATCATATGAACCCTGCGGTGTATAATTGTCAATTAAGTACCTCTTGGCCGACAACGCCTCTATGGAAAATGCGTCAATGGAACGATTGCTCGCTAACAGTGCCGCCCAATTAAGTGGGCTGTACTCATCACTTGTTAAATCAAGCACGTCATATTTGTCCAAATCCACATTATAAGTACTGACATATCCGTCTTGACCTATCGATACGGCGTACTCCTTGGCTCGCTCTTCATCCGGCGTCAAGTAAAACCCTTGCCCGAATCCACAGGCATAGTGAATCATATCCGTTGATGGTCTTTCAATAATCTTCTTGCTTCCATGGTATAGTGTCATAATTACCTCCGGCGCGACAGGGGGACGGGTCCCTTGTCGCGTTATTCAATTAATCTCGCAACTAACTGCTTATTTGTTTAGTTACCGCGACAAGGGACCCGTCCCCCTGTCGCGCTATAGATACCTATCCGGTACATTAGTCATTATTACATCTGCGCCAAATACAGCATATTTATCTAAATCGCATTCCTTAAGCCTGCGAACGTCACCGAACAAAGGCTCCACACTGTTCCACATCCTCACAGGTATGCCAACGTCCTTGATACGTTCAACCGTATCCATATTAATAGTCATACCTTCACTTCCCGGATGAACACCATCAGCACCTACACGATTCATGCCTTCTATACACTTAAGCATATCTGCATCAAGTGTCGCAGTCTCCGCCGATGGATCGATATCCTTAACTACTGCCAGCGAATCATGATTGAATGATGAATAAATAATATGTTCTTGCAATTTATATTCTGCAACCAAATCAATAACCTTCTGTTCCATACCCTCATATGGAATCACACTATTCTTAAGTTCTATATTAATAACCAATCCATTGTCTTCGCAATACGGTCTAAGCACTTCAAATACTTCTCTAAGCGTAGGAATATGCAAATTATTACCATCTGCATCCTCATAAGGCTTATTCAATCCCGCAGGAGTAATTGCAAATCCTTTGAGTTCATCTAACGTATATGAATTAACATTTCCCGTTCCATCAGTTGTCCTATCAATAGTCTCGTCATGTATAACAACAATCTCATCATCCTTAGATAATTGAGTATCAAGTTCTATGCCCGCAATACCCTTGACCTCAGCTGCCTTCTTAAATGACAATAACGTATTCTCCGGATATTCATAGCTCATGCCTCTATGGGCGTAAATCTCAGGCATCTTAACATCAGACTTTGCATCATATCCTGTCACACGAAGAAGTTCCTTCTTGTTATCAAGGAACATCTCGAACTGATATGCCATCCAAATTGTCTCCTGAGGAGATATAGAGCATATCTCTTCAAGTTCGCACCACACGTCTTCGTTATCAATATCTATCGGAGCCTCTCCACGCTTGTTCTTATCAATTACGTTGCACGCATTACGCCATGTCGTTATAACATATCGCAAACCTTCTCCTTCAAATAACGCTTCATATTCCTCAATGCGCTCACGGTCTTCATGATGCACCTCTATCTTAGTCGGATTCCACCAAGGTGACGACACTTTGATATAACCATTCTCACCGGAAATGACCAGTTCATCCTCTGATTTGACACCAAGCCCTGTCTTAACTGTCGCCGTACCAAATCGGTATGAGAAACAAGTCTTCGTATATGAATCATTACCGTTAGCAGACGGCAATGACCAGATATAGCTCTCAAGCGACTCCGTTCCAAGGATCTTAGCAATAGGCATAAGCGCATAACTACCAAATTCCGTGAAGCTTCCTGCTTTATCGCCCCACATCCGGCGACCGCTACCGGATCCTATCATTGTAAATGTGCATTCCACATCATAAGGTGTGCCAATTACTCCATCCTCTATTAATTGAATAAGCCCTGAAAATCCCGGCGCATATGCGGGAACAATAGCCTCCATACACATGACTTGATTCGTTCTTGCTCTCTCGAATACCTTAACAGCATCATCTCCTGTAAGGGCGAATGGAGTCTCACATAAGACATGCTTACCATTAGCAATAGCATCTAACATATCACTGACATGACATTCATGTGGAGATGCTACATAAATTGCATCGCAATTAGAATACAAAGCATCCTTAGAATCTGTAAGCATTACCTTACCCGGCTTAATTCCCGTCTCTAGGGCACTAACCACATTAACATCATTCTTCTTAGCAAAGTCCATAGCGCTTTCTATATGCGGATTATATATGACTGTAACATCCACATTCGAAACCTCTTCACACTCCGTTATAAACTTCTTAACTGCTCTACCCGAACCTATTATTCCTACTCGCATAAGTCCCCCTATAACTCCTCCTATATCATCCATGCTATTTTATTCCATTACCATCATAACCTTACAATAGTCTTCTGTCTTATTCTTCATAATAAGAAAGCCCTGCTCTAAATCATCTATGGCGAATCTATGAGAAATAAGTTTCTTGACATCGACCTTTCTATCATATATTCTACGTAGAACGTAGTTCCAGTCATCGCCTTCATCAGAGAAGGAAGAATTCCACACTCCTAAAAGTGTAAGCTGCTTCCTTAATATCTTCCAATATGTATCCCTTGAAAATGTCATATCACTGTAAGGATTGCCCACAAGAACGATAATTCCCGATGAGCCTGTACTATCAAGTCCGTAGGAAATACTTTCATTTTTCCCCACACATTCAAAATAAACTTTAACTCCACCATCTACTTCGGACTTAAGCCAAGTAATAGGATTAGTCTCCCTGATGTTACAGAATCTATCTTCACTGATTCCAAACTTCGCAACCTTACCAACCTGAGATGGCTTATTACCTATTACATATATATTATCATATCCTGCCTCAGAAAGAAGCATTATTGTCATAATTCCTATTGTTCCGAGACCACATACCGCAATGGGTACTTCCTTAGGAGTATTAGAATTAACCAATCGTCTTACAGCATTTGCCGATACAGCAAAAGGTTCAAACATTGCTGCTTCCTCAAATGTCACCGACTTAGGTAAAACCAGCAGGTTGTCTGCCGGTGCTGTCACATATTCTGCAAATGCTCCATCACGACGAGATCCCACGTAGTCATAGTTCTCACACATATTAGGATTGCCACTCTTGCATTCGAAGCATTTACCACAAGGGATCTTAGGATATACGGCCACACGCTTACCCTGCCACTCTGAAGGCACATCATCTCCAACGGCATCTACCACACCGGAGAATTCATGCCCGGGAATAAGCGGCATCTTATGAGCCCCCGTCTCATATATACGAGGAATATCAGAACCACATATTCCTGCTGCCTTAACTTGAATTCGCACCTCGTTACTTAGCGGTTTCGGAATATCTATATCTTCCAATCGAATATCGCCAATATCGTTAAGCCTCCACGCTTTCACGGACTATTTCCCTCCTTAATTCGGACAAACTCTGCCATGTCTACCCCAGATGTGACTTTATAATTATTCTCATCACCCGGAATCATAGCGATATCCATACCATACATTATAGCGGGTTCTGTCGCACCATTAACTTTACTAATCTTATCCGGCATAAGCGCCATGTTAGCATCATAATACTTTAAAAGGTTAAAAAGTTCAGGAGATTGTCCCGCGAATATCTTCTCTCTCTCAAGAAGTTTAGTTATGCTTTTTCCATCGTTACTCTCATATACCGTATCCTTCATCGGAAGGGTCGGCATAACACCGTCATGACCGACAATGGCATTGTAGCAATCATTTAACATTTCTGCAGTTAGAAACGGACGGGCACCATCGTGCACCAAGATTGTATCGTCAATGTCAAAGGCTTCGGCGTCCCTAAGAATCATCTCCATCCCACTCACAATTGACAACTGCCTATTCTCGCCCGGCTGAGCGAAGCCGACAACTTTCATCTCATTTAAATCTAGCGCAAGCGACCTAACATCAGACAATATATCTTCCTTCCACACATTTTCGCAAACGATATAAACCTTGTCTATATAAGAACACTGCAAAATAGGCATGAGAGCATACGATACCATCATATGTCCTCCTGCCTTCACATACTGTTTTGGCATATTAGCGCCTATTCTTGATCCTATTCCGCCTGACAAAAGCAATCCATAATTCATATTAAAACTTCATCTCTCTTATATTCTGTAATGTCTCACCGTAAGATTCTTTCTTACCAAAAAGAAGTGTCGTTCCAAGCACAAAACCCTTAACACCAAGCGGTGCATACTCTTTAATCTTATCGGCACCACATGCGCCATCCCAATATATGTCAAAGCCCATCTCGTCTTTTAATGAAAGAAGCTCATCATACTTTTCACGAACATATGGTAAGAATAATTGCGCCGCATTACCCGGATTAACAGACATAACCAGCACCTTATCGACTATTCGAAGAAGCATCCTAACCTCTTCGACACTTGTCCCCGGATTAATAGCTATTCCCGGAGTAAGTCCGGCATCAATAATCCTCTGAATGGTTGTTGATGGATGATACTCAGCTTCAGGATGAATATATATTGTATCGCCTTTGTGCAAATGCTTGGTAAATAGCTCTATTGTATTAAGTGGATGCTCCACCATAAGATGCACATCAAGAGGCTTATTCGTACACTCTCTAATGCAACACATATCATTTAAAGACATTGCAAAGTTATGAACATAACGTCCATCCATTATATCAATATGAAAGGAATCTATTCCACCTTCATCTAATTCCTTAACCTCTTCACCGAGCCTGCTATAATTAGCACACATCATTGAAGCCATTAGTTCGAATTCCATCGTACTACCTCTTTCCTAATCTATCTCAACACTATAATCGCATAACATAACAGGTTTCTTCTGTGTAGTAAATGCTGTTACATATGGCGACGGACTGCCATAATATGCGTCGTACTTTCCCGCCACCTCTTCCACTCTGGATAGTCCATTTTCCAGATAATCGAATTCAGGAAGTTTTGTCGTATTATCCATTATATTGAACAACTCATCAGACAATGCTTCATTAACATGCTTCCACTGCGACTTATCTTCCGGGAAAATTGTAAACGTTACATCCAGTTCTCCCTCAGATTTTTTAAGGAGTTCTATCCTGTCTTTAATACTGTCAAGAAGCACATCTTTTTTCTCATAAAGTTCATTAGCACCAATACAATATAGAATTTTCTTCTTATCTCTGTCAGATGCCTTAGCATTCAAAGACTCGTCCTTCATCTTAATCTTATTCCTCCAATAATCTCTCGTATCTTCTCCTGCAAATCGTGACAACGCATTGACATATTGCGTTTTTATATTCTCGGACTGAACAATCACTTCATCAGCATATACGATTCCCGGAGCCGTAGCATAGTGGTTAAGATTATATTGGTCAACTACATCTTCTTCTCCGAATTCCGATGTCTCATAAGCCGGAATGTATGTTATACAATCTGTAAAATGTCTTATGTTAGATGCGAAGTAATTAGCAGGAACCGTAAGACACGGATTAGCTTCATCATACGGATTCTGTAAATACACTCTGTCGGGACAATGTATGGAAATGTCATACTCATACCAATTCTTATAATCAATCCCCGCCGGATATTCATTCATATGAACAGCCTCTTGTATCTCATCTTCTGTCATATCCACATTACCGTAATAGTCCTTCTTAAGAAGAGGAAGCGGAACAACATATACGTCCATATTCTTCGCTTCACTTTCCTTGACATAATATGGATACAAGCTTTCCCACTCTTTCGGGCCTATTGGAAGGAACAGTATTTCCTTACATCCTAATATATTAATATTAACACTATCATTTACATTATCAAGTGCTTCTTTTGATAAGTTAATGTCTTTTAGCTCTTCTCCCTTTTCGATGGTTTGATACTCAGCCCACAATGCATCGCAGAACTTCTGTAGCTCAGTCACTACTTTCTTTGTAAATGTGTTATCTTCACCTTTAACATTTTCAATAAGAGTACCAAAATCAACGGCCAGCTGTTGCTCATCATTGATACATTGGATGAGGGCTTCGATACTATCATCTTGCAGATTCGATTCTGCTAATGAATTCAGCCTATATAATTCCCTCACACACTCTTCAGATGTTACCTTAAGACTGTCTGATGTATTGGGAACCGGTCTATCGAGCATCGCCTTATCAAACTTAAACCGTGAGAAATCGTCCCCTGTAAGCTCTTCCATTTCCTCCCGCTGACCTTCGAAAAAAGGATAATCATGACCGGTCCAGACCTTACGAATCTCGCAATAGTTGCCATAGCGATTGGTAAGCATCTTGTTATATGACGCAGGAACGGAAATTGTCGTATCTTCAAAAGGAAGCCTGATTACATCATCATATAATTCCTTCTTCTCTGCTACGCTAGGCCCACTTTTTAATACCATGGGAAATATCTGACCAATCCTTGAAGTCTCATCAGACTTAACCTCTATCATCAACCGCTCGGCCAGTTTGTAGAGGTCGATACATAGTTCTCTGTCAGAATCAGCTCTTTTGATATTAGTGTTGTGTTTCTTATTAATCTCATCCAATCTATATTTAATTACATTTTCATCATAGTCTCCTTCGTCTATATACATGACAAAAGAAACGATATACATTATATCCTTATCTCTCTTTATTTCCTTCTCATCATCTTCATAGAGATAATCCTTAAGAAATATATCGACTCCCGCAAGCCAAGGAAAATTATTATGTGTCTTAAGATATTCATCCTCAAAGCACATCTTCTCATTGTTAACTACTCGCGCAAGAAAAAGCCAATGGTCTTCCTTCCTCTCATAATCATGGATTACGAATTCATCCGGGAGTTCCTCGTCACACACTTCTCTAAATCTATTGTAGTCTTCTCTAAGCATACAAATATCGAGGTCATCATCCCAAGGCACAAATCCACCATGCCTTACTGCCCCAAGAAATGTTCCCCAATCAGCAAAATACTTTATATTATGTTGTGTACAGATTCTATCGATTTCATCAAGCACCTTAAGCGTCTCCGCCCAAGCCTGCTTAATAGCTGTCGGTATATAGAATCCGCATCTTACTTCATCTCTAAGAAAATCTATAGAGCGCTCCATATACACCACCTTTTATGTTACTGATCCAAATTCTTTTACTGTGTTTTTACTGTTATATATATTTTACTGTGTTTTTACTGTGTTGTGAATAGGATACTATCAACTTAACACACGCGTAGCGACTATTTATAAGAACATTACAGCATAAAGCGGCGCTGTTATTACTCCATTATCACTTCTTCCCATATTGCCGTCAATGAATTTATATGCAGTCTCAATATCATCATGTTTCTTAACTATATTGTTAAGAGATGTTGCTTTAGAATTGGAACTCTTAACCTCTATCGGAATAACCTTTCCTTCTTTTTGTATTATAAAATCAATTTCCTTCTGGCTATTATCCTTCTTATAAAAGAAGGTCTCATATCCCTTCTTATATAAAATGTTTGCTGTAACTGTTTCGTATAATCCACCTTTTGTATTACCCGAAAATGTATTCTCAATAATCTGCTGCTTCATTGAGAAGTCTCTCATTGCAGAAAGTAGCGACAGATCGCTTACATATAACCTAAAAAAATCATCCCTGGCATAATCATTAAGATCATATCTAATATCGGTCACCCTCTTACAGATGCTAACTATGTCTGCCTTTAATAGCCACTCCACGCTGGAATAATATTTTTGTGCTCGTCCACCTTTTTCAACATCTTTATATTGAAATTTGTGATTCTCTTTATCAAGCAATTGCTTTCCTAAAGACATATAGCATTTTTCAGCTTTTATTTTTTCTTCTGCTGTTGCAAAATGTCCTATGTCATACTGATAACCCATGAGTAAATCTCTCTGAAGCTTATCGACAACCCTATAATCTGACGTATCAATATACGCATTAACTACCTCCGGCATTCCTCCTATAGCAATATAATTACGAAAATGCTTCATCATCTCCTTATTGATGTTATCCGGAATGACCTTAATCCCTTCAAAGCAATTTCGAATCTGACTAATCATATCGGTGTCGATCTTAAAATTCCACAAGAACTCCTCAAAATCCAATCCACACATATCTATGTAATCAACATATCCAACCGGGAAAGAAGATGCTCTCTTATAATCAATTCCCAGCATTGAGCCCGACGCAATAACATCATATCTACCATCTATTGTCCAGAACTTTAATGATGTAATAGCTTCTTCGCATTCCTGTATTTCGTCCAGGAATATTATTGTATCGCCCGGAGTAATCTTCTTATCAGGGAATCGAAATCTAAGAGCCATGACTAGGGTATCAACATCCAAGTCCCCCGAGAATACTTCCACCGCACTGGGCATTTCTTTGAAGTTAATCTCGAGAACCTCCTTGTAGTTTTGCTTAGCAAAATGCTCTATGGCATATGTCTTTCCAACCTGTCTTGCACCTTTTACAACCAGACTCTTTCTATTATTATTTCTTTTCCATTCTTTTAATTCATTAGTTACTTTTCTTAATAACATAACTACACCTACTATTGCAAAACATACTTTTATTGATTATGATTCTATTTTATACCAAAAATGTCCATCCATCAACATTTTCTGTATAAAAAATGTTGATGGATGGACATTTTCTTATTATTGATTCTTTTTCCAGCTTCTTTATTCCTTTGTCCTCTTTTAATGAGCGGAATAAAGGTCCCTCTCGTTTATCCGACCAACACTTCAGTGGATTAACAAATGTAAGTGCAGAACTGTCGCATAGATCAGTAAATTTATTCATATAGCTAAAAGCATTTCATACCTCAAACCTTCACAGACTGTTATTGTATAACGGAAGGTGAGCGCGTATCAAGAAATTAATTTCTTGACACATCATCCAGCGCCTGCTTAATCACTTGATCCATATCCATGTATCGATATGTGCCAAGGCGACCGCCGAAAATTACATTATCTTCTGAGTCTGCGAGTGACTTATACTTAGCATATAAAGCTGCGTTCTTCTCGTCGTTAACAGGATAGTATGGCTCATCACCCTTCTTCCAATTTGCAGAATATTCTTTCGTAATAACCGTCTTATCCGTATCACATTTACCCATAAGGAAATGCTTATGCTCCACGATACGAGTATATGGATGCTCTGTATCCGTATAATTCATACCGGCAACTCCCTGATGATTAGGCTCATCTAAGATTTCTGTCTCGAAACGAAGACTCCTGTATTCAAGCTCGCCATAACAATAATCGTAATATTCATCTATAGGCCCCGTGTAGACAACTGTATCTGCAAGAGCTCTCATACTGTCTCGCTCTGCAAGGTAATCAACTCCAAGCCTCACTTCAATTCCGTCAAGCATTTTTTCAACCATAGCAGTGTATCCATCAATAGGAATACCCTGATAAGGGTGATTGAAGTAGTTGTTGTCAAATGTCAAACGAACAGGAAGCCTCTTAATAATAAAAGAGGGTAGCTCAGTACAAGGTCTACCCCACTGCTTCTCGGTGTATCCCTTAATAAGCTT
>CAJOIL010000042.1 GCA_905234525.1 uncultured Lachnospiraceae bacterium
GAGACGATGAATAGTGACTCTGAGACCAGGACTATATCATTCAAATACGATATGACCATTCCGGCGGAAGTGACGGAAGACGTCGCAATTCTCGGAGGCTCCATGAGACTTAAGCTTAATGCTATTTATTACACACCGGATGTGTTCGATGGTAATACAGGTGACGAGTACGATAGTGAGGAGCATGGTGTAGGTGACGCAAGCACTACTTCGAAAAATAATACGGTTCTCTGGAATGGTACGACATATAATGTGGCTGTAAGTAAGAACATGATTTCCGGAGGCTGGGATCCTTCACAGAAAGAAACGCTTCAGGATGGCACGCTTGTATTTACGACTACGTATAGGCAGACAGGACAATATACGATAACTGTTCCGATTGATTATTATGGTCCTATGATAGCGCTTAATAAAATAGGTGTGGATCAATCACTTTATAACGCGTATGTCAGTAATAAAGAGGCTAACGACGCAGACAGACCAACCAAGAAATTCTATGAGACTGCTTACAAGAATTATCAACCGACAGATTACTACATTATGAAAATAAGCGATGTGCCCAGGTAGATGATAATATGTATGAATCCAAATAGGTTTTAAGTCCCTTGCAACACTGTTTTGTAAGTGGTATAATGCGTAAGGTGGCTTACTAAACAAGGTGCAACTCGCCCATAAAAAGACTCGCCCCATAAGGAGTCTCGCCCGATTGTAAACCGACTTCGTTGGTGCGGGCTCGACGTGTAGCATTCCTGCTAAGCAGGAACGCAGCCTATGCAGGAGTGGCGGAATTGGTAGACGCACCAGACTCAAAATCTGGCGGTGGCGACATCGTGTGGGTTCAAATCCCATCTCCTGTATGAATAAGAAGACTAAAGAGGTTAGGGATAGCTTCTTTAGTCTCTTTTATTTTTTCGATATGCTCATGGATTTTTCTTTTTTAATAAAACTTAGTAACCTCTTTAGTCTTCTTATCCACACCGGAGGAGACTGAACCCATGGGTTCCCTCTCCTCGGCGTGGGGACGCCTCGTCAGTCAGTTCGGCGGCGGAAGGTCCACTGGACCTTCCTTTTTCCCGCCTCACCCCATCTCCTGTATGTTATTAAATTAGTTTAATGTATCGTGGTCAGGCTTTCTTACGCCTGACGTAAATTTATTGTCAGTGGAGAATAAACTTAAGCCTTCATTTTCCGGGTTGTTTATTTTTAGCCCAATCCGGGGGCTTTTTTTGTTGTAATAAGTGCGTATTAATAGTAAAATGATAAATGATAGATAAGATAAAGGAGAAATTGCAATGTACATAGAAGAAGTTAACAAAGCCTCCGGCTGTACACTTAAATTATCTTGTCATGATCCCGCTACAAAGGCGTTATATGATTTTGATGTTAATGTTATGAAGGATAAGGCTCTTTCGTTTAAGATTAATATGCTTATGTCGCAAAGGAGGGTAAAGCATTATATAACAATTGATAATTTTGAGTATGATAGGAAGATTATTGATTTTGATGCGCACAATGTTGAATGCTCGTTGTTCTTAACGATTAAAAGCGGCAAGGTGTATTGTTGGGAAGATGTGGGTGTACACCCTGTTAATATCGGCGGTAAGGACGTTATTAATATTACATCAAGCACAAGTGTAATGCCTTATGACAGACGTAATTATCCTCGTTATCCGATTGAGTGTGAGGGAGAGGTTAAGTGGGCTAATTCAAATTCTGAGAAATGTGTTGTCAAAGACATTAGTATGGAAGGTATAGGAATACTTATTGAAGCTACAGATGCGCCACATCATAAGGGGCAGCAGGCTACGGTTACATGGGAAGAGACGGCCGGCTTTGACAACTCGGGAAGTGTAACGAAGAGAGCACTATCTGTTAATGCCAGAGTAGTTCGTAGGCAGACTTTGGCAGACGGTAAGATTGTTATCGGAATGGAGCTTGAAGCAAAATCGAGGTCTACTCAAGAATATATTGATTGGATATCTCTTAACAAAGGTATGATATAAGAGTGCGACAGGGGGACGGGTTCCTTGTCGCGAGAATTGTACTAATATAAAATATGCGCGACAAGGAACCCGTCCCCCTGTCGCGCTATTTTCTATTTTTATTACTTATTCTCTATCTTCTCGCGATATTCTGTAATCTTTTTCTCGATTCTTTGCTTTGCATTAATATCATCCGTAAGCTCATATAATCTGTAAGCAGCCATGAAGAATGTATCGGAATCTTCGTCGCACACAAGATCGTCCTTTAAGTATTTCTCGGCGATTGCTCTTGCGTCATCCATCTTGCCAAGCTCCGCTTTGATGAATACGTTAGAGGCGGCAGCATATAGGTCGGTAGGGTACTTCTCGAGCCAAAAAGCACCGAATGATTCTGCTTCATCAAGCTTCTTAGATTTCTCAAGGGCGTTACCTTTCCTGAACATATATTCAGAGGGCATTTTGTTCTCCCACTTGAATAATGAAATCATCTCTTCGCATGATTCGATTACATCATCCCAAGCCTCGTGCTCCTCTAAGAAATCGAAATATTCTTCCAATATATCTGCAAATCCATATACATTACCTGTTGCGTCGTCAAGGTCTGTAAGCTCAGGTGAAAATGCGGGGTCGTAGCTACGCTCTTCCTTAATTGCCTTGACAAGTGTATTGAATGCATCTACCCAGCTGCTTACCTTAGCGTCATCAGGATTAAGTAAGCTGAGGTGTGCATCTTTCATTTTAGTAACTGCATCGGTCCATTTGCTTGATTGTAAATTAGTGTTCATGGTTACCTCCTTGATATTATATTGATATGAAATTGTCTACATTTATGAATTCTCTTATACACAAGATTATATGCCTTTTTTAGCATAATTACCAGCATTAATTATTGATTATTGGTTGCATATTCCGATAAAAAGTATAAAATAATAGAAGTCCGGGTTCGAGCCCATTTGCTTAATGAATGTGAGAAGACGGTGCTGTATTTGGCCCGGTTGTATTTTTGTGGGTTATATTCGGATCGGTTTTCGGTTGCGGCAGTATTTTTTATATTATATTTGGTGTCTCATTATATTCATGTTTCGCGCAAAAAGGATGGGATTGCCTGAGAATAATTATACTGGCACTTGAAATTTTTTTTTGAAATAGTATAATAAATGCAATTATCGCAATAATTAAAGTACGAGGATACCAGCCTATGAAATTTACAAGACTTAATGAGAACGTAATAAGATGTGTCATAACTAAGGAAGAGATGTTTGATTATGGCATTGAGATATCAGAGATAGTTGACAATAGAGAAAAGGCAGAGGATTTCTTGCGTAAGGTAATGCAGGAAGCCAGATATGAGCTTGATTATAAGACAACCGGCAAAGCACTTAGTGTGCAGATTGCAATACTTCCTGAGGGTGATGTGGCGATGACTATCGCTGAAGGTATACCCGATAAGGCTGAGAACCAGCTTCAGATGCTTAAGCATTATCTTGAGGACTTTCAGAGGCTATTAGAGCAGAAGGTAGCAGAGAAGAAGGAAGCAGAAGAGAAGGAGCCTGTAAAGCAAGTAGGAAGCTTTATCAGCGTTGCTGAGGGCTTCTGGGTTAAATGCGATTCATTGGATGCGTGTATTAACATGGCTACTTCAATTGATGATACTATTCTTAAGGCTTCTTCACTTTATTCATATAAGGAGGAATACTTCTTCCGTATGGAGATAGACGGTAGTGAGACGAAGTCTGTTGGTGCTTTACTGATGAACTTGTGTGAATACTGCGATGAATTCTTCCTAGATCATGAAGGAGCACCGCTTATATATGAGCATGGTCGATGTATTTTGGCTAAAGATGCAGTAAGTACGCTGCGTGATTTATAAGAACCATTAGAGTACTATATTAAGACAACCAAGCAAAAATTCTCTCCCGACACATTCGCGAAGCGAGTAGAGGGAGAGATTTTTTGTTGGTTGTTTTTTTAGAGGGTTATTTATTTGAATGTCTTGTTAAGTCGGTTGTCTTTTTAGCATATAATTTCTTTGAATGTCTTTTTAGTTTGGTTGTTGTTCAGCGTGCATATCTTCATTTCCCTCCATCATTTTCCACAAAATAAATGTGAAAAATTTGTGAATTTATTATTTGCATTAAGTTATCATATATGATAACATATAAATCGGTTGGCGGAGGTGCTTTTCATGAAGAAGAGGTATGAAGATGGCATCATCCCAGACAGTAGTAGCCGTGCGAGGCAAGAGATGGCACTGCAGATGAAGGAAGCTAGGTGTGGGCTTCATATGACTCAGCAGGCACTTGCTGACAGAGCAGGCACGAAGAAGTCCAACATATCTAGAATGGAATCGGGTAGATATAATCCCAGTTTGGATTTTATTGTGAAGGTAGCGGATAGTTTGGGTAAGAAGGTTACTATTCGCCTAGATTGATGTTTGACTATGGGAGGATTCATGAAGAAGAGACTAAGATTCGACAAGAACATTAATAAGGACGTTGTGCTGTGTGAGACTACCAATCATCGAGCAAGCAGTCGCACAAGCAAGGCACTTACAGAGGATTCCATACCGTTCTCGGTTAGATGGAAGCATATTCCCTTCTTCAGAAGAGATGATTATAACGGCGCATCTAAAGTATGCGTCATAAGGATTAATAGGAATGAATATTCCAAAGCTCGCAGATGTCTTGATGACTTAGATAGTTTGTATCGAGACCGTCTATTACTTAACATTATATAACCTTTATTGTTTGTTTTGGTGTGTTCTGTGGTATGCTTAGGAGGTCTAAGTATGTTGCAGAAGGTTTAAAGCATGTCTCAGGACATGCTTTTTTGTATCACAGTAAAAAATAAACCACCTGCTATGCAGGTGGTCCCCAGCTAGCCACCGGCTAAGCCGGTGGTAATGATTTGTATTTACAGGAAAAATAATGTATAATATTTCGGTATGTTTGTATATAAAGGAGGTTCAGCATGAACTGTAATATAGGAGTAATAAGGGGAGACGGAATCGGTCCTGAGATTATAACAGAAGCGTTGAAGGTGCTTGATACAATCGCGGGCCGATACGACCATAACTTTAATTATGATGAAATACTTATGGGAGGCTGTTCAATTGATGCAACGGGTGTACCGTTAACTGATGGAGCAATTGCACAAGCAAAGGCTGCTGATGCTGTACTTATGGGTTCTATCGGTGGTGATGCCAAGACATCAACGTGGTATAAGCTTCCGGCTGATAAGAGACCTGAGGCGGGACTTCTTGGTTTACGTAAAGCACTTAACTTGTTTGCTAACCTTAGACCTGCATATCTATTTCCGCAGCTTAAGGCAGCGTGTCCGTTAAGAGAAGACATTATAGGTGATGGTTTTGATATGCTGATAATGCGTGAGCTTACCGGAGGTCTCTACTTTGGTAAGCGAGAGACTACGGAGGTTGATGGTAAGAGATTAGCATATGATACTCTTACATATAACGAGGATGAGATTAGAAGAATTGCAATCAAATCATTTGAGATTGCAATGATGAGAAACAAAAAGGTTACATCAGTTGATAAGGCAAATGTGCTTGATTCATCAAGACTTTGGAGAGCGGTTGTAGAGGAAGTGGCTACTGACTTTCCTCAGGTGACACTTGAGCATATGCTTGTTGATAATGCGGCAATGCAGCTTGTTAAGGATCCGAAGCAATTTGATGTTATCTTAACAGAGAACATGTTTGGTGATATCTTATCGGATGAAGCATCGATGGTTACGGGTTCAATCGGTATGTTGTCATCTGCATCCTTTAATGAGAGTAAGTTCGGACTTTACGAGCCAAGCGGTGGCTCTGCACCTGATATTGCAGGTAAGGGTATAGCCAATCCTATTGCAACAATTCTCAGTGCAGGTATGATGCTTAGATATTCATTTGGCTTAGAGCTTGAGGCTGATGTTATAGAGAAGGCAATTAATAATGTGCTTGACAGAGGCTTTAGGACAATTGATATTATGCCTATGCCGGGTGAGGATACAAGTAATATTACACAAGTCGGAACAGTAGATATGGGTGATTTGATTTGCAGAGCGATTGACACCTTTTAATATGTGAAATGTGTATTTGATTACACATTTATCATATGCAACAGTAGTAGATTAAGACAGGAGGGTAAATTTATGAAGTCAGATAACGCTAAGTCAGGTATGCAGCAAGCACCTGCAAGAAGTTTATTTAATGCATTGGGATTTACTAAGGATGAGCTTAAAAAGCCTATGGTCGGTATTGTTAATTCGTATAACGAGATTGTGCCGGGTCATATGAATATTGATAAGATTGTGGAAGCAGTTAAGATGGGTGTTGCAGAAGCAGGCGGTGTGCCTGTTGAATTCCCTGCAATTGCGGTATGCGACGGTATTGCAATGGGTCATGTCGGAATGAAGTATTCACTTGTAACACGTGATTTAATCGCAGATTCAACAGAGTGTATGGCGATTGCACATCAATTCGATGCACTCGTAATGGTTCCAAACTGTGATAAGAATGTACCAGGATTGTTAATGGCAGCAGCAAGACTCGACCTTCCTACAGTATTTGTATCAGGTGGTCCGATGCTTGCCGGTCATATTCACGGTCATAAGACATCATTATCGTCAATGTTTGAAGCAGTAGGCTCATATGCTGCGGGCACAATGACTGAAGAAGATGTATTGGAATATGAGAGAAAGGTTTGTCCGACATGCGGTTCATGCTCCGGCATGTACACAGCTAATTCCATGAATTGCTTAACGGAAGCAATCGGTATGGGACTACCCGGTAACGGTACAATTCCTGCTGTATATTCTGAGAGAATTCGCCTTGCTAAGATGGCCGGATATGCTGTTATGAATCTGTATAATAAGGGAATTACAGCTCGTCAAATTATGACGAAGGAAGCTGTTCTTAATGCACTTACGGTAGATATGGCACTTGGCTGCTCAACTAACTCAATGCTTCACTTACCTGCAATTGCGCACGAGATAGGATTTGATTTTGATATTTCATTTGCCAATCCAATCTCTGAGAAGACACCTAACCTATGTCACTTGGCTCCGGCAGGTCCGACTTATATGGAAGACCTTAATGAAGCGGGCGGTGTATATGCCGTAATGAATGAGCTAAAGGAGCTTGATTTACTTAACCTTGATTGTATGACGGTAACAGGCGCTACAATCGGTGAAGCAATTAAGGATGCTAAGAATCTTAATCCTGAGGTTATCAGACCACTTGATAATCCTTATTCAAAGACGGGTGGACTTGCAGTCTTAAAGGGTAATTTGGCGCCGGATGGCTCTGTTGTTAAGCGCTCTGCAGTTGTTGAGGAAATGATGGTACACGAAGGTCCCGCAAGAGTATTTGACTGTGAAGAGGATGCAATTGATGCTATTAAGGGCGGTAAGATAGTAGAAGGCGATGTGGTGGTTATTCGCTATGAAGGACCTAAGGGCGGTCCCGGTATGAGGGAAATGCTTAATCCTACATCTGCAATTGCAGGCATGGGTCTTGGCTCAAGTGTTGCATTAATTACCGATGGTCGTTTCTCAGGCGCATCTCGTGGTGCTTCAATCGGTCACGTATCTCCGGAGGCAGCAGTGGGAGGACCTATTGCATTCGTAGAAGAGGGCGATATTATTGCTATTGATATACCTAATATGACACTTGATATTAAAGTGTCTGATGAAGAATTGGAAGCCCGTAAGGCTAAGTGGCAGCCGAGAGAGCCTAAGGTGACGACAGGCTATGCTGCAAGATATGCGAAGATGGTGACAAGTGGTAATAGAGGTGCAGTATTAGAGCTTAAATAAGTATTAATTGACACTGCCTTACATTCGGATACACATATATAACATTTGTTCAAGCTTAGACTATGTTAGTAATTGATTCATCTAGGGAAATTTTCGGCACGGATGCCGAAAATAATGAGCACTGAGCCCGGATGGTGAATTGCGAAAGGTTCCCGTCATATTATTTATGAAAACTTCACATCAATTACTTACATAGTATTAGCGAAGAACAGCAGTTATATATGTGTATCCAAATGAAAGGCAGTGTAATACACACTAATTATGAAAGGAATCAAATCATGCAACTTACAGGTTCACAAATAGTAATAGAATGTCTTAAGGAACAGAAGGTAGATACGGTATTTGGCTACCCCGGAGGTGCCATTCTTAATGTATATGACGAGCTATATAAGCATAGCGATGAGATTAGGCATGTGCTTACATCGCACGAGCAGGGTGCTTCGCATGCAGCGGACGGATATGCGAGGAGTACGGGAAAGGTCGGCGTATGCTTTGCAACAAGCGGACCCGGTGCCACTAACTTAGTTACCGGTATTGCTACAGCGTATATGGATTCGGTGCCTATTGTTGCAATTACTTGTAATGTTACGACACCGTTACTCGGCAAGGACAGCTTCCAAGAGGTTGATATTGCCGGAATTACAATGCCGATTACTAAGCACAACTTCATTGTTAAGGACGTGAATGAATTGGCTAAGACCTTAAGACGAGCCTTTGTAATTGCTAAGACCGGTCGCCCCGGACCTGTTCTTGTGGATATTACTAAGGATGCAACAGCAGATAAATGTGAATACAATTATGAAGAGCCGGCAGTGATTGAGCCGATTACTAAGGATATAAGCGAGGAATCGCTTGCTGAAGCAGTTGAGCTTATTTCTAAAGCCAAGAAGCCATTTGTATTCGTTGGTGGCGGAGCCGTACTAAGCGGTGCAGATAAGGAGCTGAGAGAATTTGTTGAGCTTATTGATGCGCCGGTGTGCGATTCGCTTATGGGTAAAGGTGCATTTCCCGGTACAGATGACAGATATACCGGTATGCTTGGAATGCACGGCACTAAGGTATCTAATCTCGGTGTCAGCAGCTGTGACTTACTTATTGCAATCGGTACAAGATTTTCTGACAGAGTACTCGGTAATCCTAAGACATTTGCCAAGAAGGCTAAGATACTTCAATTCGATATTGATCCCGTAGAGGTTAATAAGAATGTAGTTGTAACATCACATATCATCGGAGATGTAAGAGAGATACTTAAGCGAATCAATTCTATGATTGATAAGAAGGACAATTCGGAATGGATGGCAGAGATTCGCGAGCTCAAGGACAGATACCCCGTTACTTATAAGGATAGCGGACTTACGGGACCTTACATTGTAGAGACTATATATGATAAGACTAAGGGTGATGCTATTATTACAACAGAAGTTGGACAGCATCAGATGTGGGCAGCTCAGTATTATAAGTATTCAAGACCGAGACAGTTCATTTCATCGGGCGGACTCGGTACTATGGGCTACGGACTTGGTGCAAGTATAGGTGCCAAGATTGGTAATTCTGATTCAACTGTAATTAATATAGCAGGTGACGGATGCTTTAGGATGAACTTTAATGAGATAATAACCGCTTGTAAGGAGCATGCCAACGTAGTTGAAGTAATAGTCAATAACAGCGTGCTTGGTATGGTTCGTCAATGGCAGACACTTTTCTATGAGCAGAGATACTCTCATACAGTATTACAGGGGGATGTAGATTATGTTAAGCTCGCTGAAGCTATGGGTGCCAAGGCATATCGCGCAACAACCAAGGAAGAATTTAACGAAGCAATCGATAAAGCATTAAAGGCAGATAAACCGGTAGTAATCGATTGTGTAATTGATTTGGATGATAAGGTATGGCCGATGGTTGCACCGGGTCAATCAATCTCTAAGTGCTTTGATGAGAATGACAGAGATTAGCTTCTTATTTGGAACAATATGCTTTCTGAGTACGAAGCAGAAAGATAAAGAATCATTAATCAGTGAGCATTAGAATATTTGTATATACCATATCTGGTTAAAGTTCTTGTTCATAATCATTGAGTCAAGGCTAATAATCATATCAAGGGCAAGAAGAATAAACAAAACAAAACCGATAATCTTATATCCGCTATCGTCAAAGTGGCTAAGCCAGGTCATTAATCTATCAAAGATATGACTCATAAAGAATGTAATTATAATTGAATATGCACATGAAGTTAATATAGATGTATATCTTGTAATATGTAAAGGAATGTCGCTAAAGTCCCAATAATGCACATTGCTTAATAGCTCCATGCCATTTCCTACTATTAGCTCACTTATACAAATAAATATCATTACCAATAAGGCATATGATGCATATTGAAATACTACATTTGACTTATTGGAAATGTTAATTAATCCGTTGTTATCTGTCGGTGTTCCAAAGAATAGATATACTCCGAGAATTGCAAGTCCGTAACCAAGTATGAATGGCAGATGCATATTACGATTGTCTAATCGTCCGGCTGTAAAAACGTTCCAGCTATTTTCAACAAGAAATCCGACAAAGGATATAATGCAAATCGTCCAGCACCAATCTATTATTCTGTGATGTTTTCCTTTTGTAAGAACCTGTTCCACCTGTTCCATATCATTCCCTCATTATAATTAACAGAAGTAAGCTAAAAACATGACTTCGTCATTAAGTATTATTGTATATTATATACGATATTCTATATTAATAATTATACAAATTACTTAAAAAATGATCAAATAATTATAATATTTTTCACTAAAAAGTGAGCTTTGACATTTATAGTCACAAAGAGAGAAAGCCGGAAAACAATTTATAAATAAGAGAGCTTGTAAAATGCGGCATAACTACTTCTGAATGTATTATAAGTCGGTAAATATAGCATACTATGAGAAGGATACCTAATATTACGCATATGACATTAAATAAAGCCTTTGGTATGCGAATAACCTTAAGCTCATACAAAACTATAAATATAATGCCAAGTAATATGATTATCCAAAGTGGATGATAATGGAAAGCATCAGCGAAATTACCGGATAATGCAGAGAGTACAGCTCTTGTCATGCCACACATAGGGCATGGAATTCCCAAAACATAGTTAAGGGGACATTTATAAATATCTAATAATAATAAAATTGCGATGGCTAATATAGTAACCATCGCAATTATTATTGTCTTTTTCTTATTTTGCATACTGACCATCGATGAATACGATTTCTTGCTCAGGACCGAATGCATCAGAACCATATGCCTTTGTAAGTGCGATAATCCAGTCGATTAAAGCCCAGATGCCACAACCACCGACAGTTATAAGCTTTACGATTCCAAGACCAATTTGTCCTCTAACGAATCTGTCAATGCCAAATTCTCCGAGAAGAAATGTAAATACCCATGTGTATACGTTTTTGTCAAATCTCTTTTCCATTTTCTCCATTCCTTTCTTAACACTAAATTAATAAACTAACTACGACATAGTATAACATATACATTGATATGTCAAGCATATTGGTTTATGAAGTAAATAGTTGTTGTTGGTTTTTTATGTAATAAGTTGTATAATAAGTGAGATTGGTCAAATCAATGCTTGACAAAAAATTAACAAAGTGTATTATAATATGGTCAGAAAGTCATGAGTTAGTCATGCTTGCATGAACTAAGTCATGAATTTATGACCTAAAAAACATGAGGAAGTAGCCATTTGCAAAGCAAATGAGTGGATTCCGAATGTTTTTAGAATTGCGGGAGTTTCTAAGAAACGGAGCAATTCGTATTATATGTATCAATTGAAAGAGAGGACATAATTATGAGTAGAGTGTATAATTTTTCGGCGGGACCTGCTGTACTTCCCGAAGAGGTACTAAGAGAAGCGGCTGACGAGATGCTTGATTATAAGGGAAGCGGCATGTCTGTTATGGAGATGTCTCACAGATCCAAGGTATATGATGATATCATTAAGGAGGCTGAAGCAGACCTTCGCGAGCTTATGAATATCCCCGATAACTATAAAGTATTATTCTTGCAAGGTGGTGCATCGCAGCAATTTGCGGCAGTACCTATGAACCTTATGAAGAATAAGAAGGCTGGATATATATTAACAGGTCAATGGGCTAAAAAGGCATTTGCTGAAGCTAAGCTATATGGTGAAGCAGTAGAGCTTGCAAGCTCGGCGGATAAGACATTCAGTTATATACCTGATTGCTCTGATTTGCCTATCACTGATGATATGGATTATGTATATATCTGTGAGAATAATACAATTTACGGTACTAAGTATAAGAATTTACCTAATACTAAGGGTATTGATCTTGTATCAGATGTGTCATCATGCTTCTTATCGGAGC
>CAJOIL010000043.1 GCA_905234525.1 uncultured Lachnospiraceae bacterium
GGGGGGATCTATTATGAAGCTTAACGTAGGACAGACAATCAGAGTTGGATTTGCATTTCTATCGATTTGCGCATTCTGGCAGATGTATAACGGAATCGTACCGCTTATTCTGTCTAAGACATTTCATCTGAATGAGACAATTACAGGTGTTATTATGGCAGCGGATAATGTATTGGCATTGTTCTTGCTTCCTTTGTTCGGTGGACTATCTGATAAATGTAAATCTAAAATGGGAAGAAGAAAGCCATTTATTCTGTTTGGAACAATAGCTGCAATTGGATTAATGCTTCTGTTACCGCTTGTTGATAACAGTTATTTTGAGAATCCAAGTATAGGTAAGGAGATATTCTTCATTGCAATTCTTGGTGCATTACTTGTTGCAATGGGTACATATCGTTCCCCTGCAGTTGCACTTATGCCGGATGTAACTCCTAAGCCGCTTAGAAGTAAGGGTAATGCTGTTATCAATCTTATGGGTGCTATAGGTGGTATTCTTTATCTCGGTATTTCTACAGTGCTTTATTCTTCTAATAGAGTAGCGGGCATGGAGCATGTAGATTACTTCCTGCTATTTGCAATTGTTGCAGGTATTATGCTTGTCGGTACACTAATTGTTGTTATTACGGTTGATGAGATTAAGATAGGTAAAGAGATAGCTGCTCTTGAAGCAGAGCATCCCGAATGGGACCTTACTGTAGATGATGGAAGCGGTAATGCCGTACTTCCCAAGGAGGTTAAGAAGTCTCTTATATTCGTGCTTATTTCAGTAGCACTTTGGTTTATAGCATATAATGCTTTGGAGACATGGTGGACTACATTTGCCGCTGAGAAATGGGACATGGCACTTGGTGATGCTAATCTATTCCTTACAATTGCAACAGTGGGAGCAATTGTATGCTACATTCCTTCCGGTATTATTGCCGGTAAGATTGGTCGTAAGAAGACTATCATAATCGGTGTGCTTCTTATGTCGGTGTGCTTTGTTGTGGCATTTATATTTACAATGACCTTCTCAGGCACATTCCACTTGGGAGAGAAGATTTTCTTCTATGTATTACTTGCACTTGTCGGAGCAGGCTGGGGCTTTATCAATGTTAACAGCTTGCCGATGGTTATTGAGATGTGTAAGGGTAGTGATGTAGGTAAGTTTACGGGATACTATTATACGTTCAGTATGGCTGCGCAGATTGTGACACCAATTGCATGTGGTGCGCTTCTTAGATATGTATCGTATGATGTATTCTTCCCATATGCATTTGTATTCATGTTCCTTGCATTTGTTACGATGTTGTTTGTTAAGCATGGTGATAGTAAGGATGTTGAAGTTAAGAAGGGGTTAGATGCGTTTGAGGATATGGACTAGGCAGATAGCTCACGTAGTGGGGCGAGCCACCTTATGAGGAATAACTATGAATAATGATCTGGCCAAATTAATGATCACCGAAGAAGACTTCACCGATTTTGCCAAGAATACACTTGAGCCTTGGATTGAGAACGATTTTACCAAAGGGCATTTTACAAGCTTCGATGGAACCAAGATTGCATATTATTACAATATCAATCCTGATGAGAAGGCATCAATTGTTATCAGTCATGGAATGGGAGAATTCTTTGTAAAATATTATGAGATAGCGTATATTTTCTATCATATGGGATATTCTGTGTTTTTTATAGAGCACAGAGGCTTCGGATTCTCCGATAGAGCAGTACCTGAACTCGATCATATATATGTTGAGTCATACAATGAGTACGTAGAAGACTTCAGACAGAATATGGAGCAGATTGTTAAGCCTAATGCTAAGACTGATAACTATATCTTGTTTGCTCATAGCATGGGTGGTGCAATCGGTACACTTTTCTTAGAGAAGTATTCGAACTATTTTAAATGTGCGGTATTATCATCGCCGATGCATAGAATGGTACTTGGTAAGTTCAAGCCATGGCAGGTCAAATTAATATGCTCTACGATGACAGCTATCGGCAAGGGCAACAACATCGTTCCGGGACAGAGAGAGTTCGATGGTATTAATATCTGGGAGAAGAGTTCGTCGGTGTCTAAGACGAGATATGATTTCCAGTTCAATAAGAGATTGGAAGTGCCTGAGTATACTACATACGGTGGTACACATGCATGGACTATTGCAAGTATTAAGGCAACAGACAGACTTCTTAAGAATGCATCTTATGTTACAACACCGGTGCTTTTATGTGAAGCGGGACGTGACAGACTTGTCGATAATGAGGGGCACAGGATATTCATTGAGCGTACGGGAGATTATGTAACCTATAAGATATTTCCCGAGGCTAAGCATGAGATATTCAATGGTGATGAGAAGACAAGAGAAGAGTACTGGACATGTGTCTTTGATTATATTGACTCTCAGCTTAAAGAATAACATTTTCAAGAGGAACAGAAGGGGTTAACTAATGTCTAACAATGATTTCAGAGAAGTAGATGATAATGGAGAAGATGTAGTTGACTCTACAATTGTAGAGTCAGATTCATCTAATGAATTATCTGAGAATAAATCCGGTGACAATCAAGATGATAAGAAGGATGACGACTATGAGCGTATCTGTTTTATATGTCATCGAACAGAGAGGGATGCCGGTCCTATGATTAATATCGGAAGTGGGGTCAGCATATGTAATGAATGTATGCAACGCACTTTCGATTCTATGAATAATTTCAATAATACAACAGAGAATACCGGTGGCGCATTTGATTTTAGTAAGATGCCCAATATCGGTATGATTAATCTCTCTGATTTTGTCATGCCTAATTCTCAGAAAATCAAGAAGAAAAAGTCTAAGAAAAAGGACAACAAGAAAGCAGATGCGGTAGGTAAGCTTAATGCTGACGGCAAAGAAGAAGAGGAAGAAGACGGACCGATTATTGACATTAAGAATATTCTTCCGCCTCACGAGATTAAAGCCAGACTTGATGAGTATGTGGTAGGACAGGAATATGCTAAGAAGGTTATGTCGGTTGCGGTATATAATCACTACAAACGTGTAGCTAACGACCCTGAGGATGATATTGAAATCGAGAAATCCAACATGCTTATGATAGGACCTACGGGTAGCGGTAAGACATATCTTGTTAAGACATTAGCAAGACTCTTAGATGTGCCTCTTGCAATTACGGATGCCACATCACTTACTGAGGCAGGATATATCGGTGATGATATTGAATCCGTTGTATCTAAGCTTCTTGCAGCCGCAGAGAATGATGTTGACAAAGCAGAGTGCGGAATTATATTCATAGATGAGATTGATAAGCTGGCCAAGAAGAAGAATGCCAATCAGCGTGACGTAAGTGGTGAGTCGGTACAGCAAGGTATGCTTAAGCTTTTAGAGGGAGCTGAGGTTGAAGTGCCGGTTGGAGCCAGCTCTAAGAATGCAATGGTTCCGATGACAACTATTGATACTAAGAATATTTTATTTATCTGTGGCGGTGCCTTTCCGGATCTTGATACTATCGTTAAGGAGAGACTTAATAAGTCAAGCGCCATGGGATTTACAGGCGAGCTTAAGGATAAATACGATAAGGATAAGGATATTCTTACGAAGGCTACATCAGAGGACCTTAAGAAATTCGGTATGATACCGGAATTTATCGGACGTCTTCCGATACTGTTTTCTACACAGGCGCTGGATGAGGATATGCTTGTTCGCATACTTAAGGAGCCGAGGAATGCCATTCTAAAGCAATATCAGAAGCTTCTTGCACTTGATGAAGTTAAATTAACATTTACAGACGGTGCTCTTCATGCGATTGCCAAGAAGGCTATGGAGCGTGAGCTTGGAGCCAGAGCTCTTCGTGCAATAATTGAAGAATTCATGCTTGATATTATGTATGAGATACCTAAGGATGATAATATCGGAATGGTTGAGATTACAGAGGAATATATTGAGGGTAAGGGTGGTCCATCCATTACAATGAGAGGAGCGACAGTCATCGAGGAAAAGGGAGAAGATGCATGAGATATGTGCCGATAGCTGAAGTTGAGCCGGGCATGGTATCAACGGGTAGTCTATATGATTACGACGGCAAAATATTTATCTATAATAAGGATACGCTAACCGCAGAAGACATCGATAAGATTAAAGAGGTTGGATATCAAGGTATATACATCAATGACGACTTAACTAAGGATATCGTCGTTGAAGAGATTATTTCGCCTGCTCTTAGGTCGCAAGGTCTGTTTTGCGTTAAGGATAGGGATATTGATGGATGTAAGAAGGTTGCGCGTAAGATTGTTAGTCAGATAGTTAGCAAGGGCGAGATATCACTTGATATGGCTGACCTTCGTACCTATGACAATTTTACATATTCCCATTCCGTTAATGTGGCGGTATATGCATGTGTAATCGGTATAGGCATTCACTATAGCGAGAAGCAGCTCAAGGAGCTTGTTACGGCGGCACTTATTCATGACTTGGGTAAGCTTACTATCCCGGAGGATATTATTAATAAGCCGGAGCGTCTTACCAAGGAGGAATACAATCTTATCAAGAAGCATCCGACATTATCATATGAATTAATTAAGGATGAACCTAATATACCCAATACTGTTAAGGAAGCGGTATTGTCACATCATGAGAATGAGGATGGAACGGGATATCCTAACGGTACAAGAGGTGAGAATCAATCTGAATACACCAAGATACTTCATGTTGCAGATGTGTATGATGCTCTTGTGTCGGAGCGCCCGTATAAGAAGCCGTATTCTCCTTATGAAGCAGCGGAATACATGATGGGTGGCTCGGGTATATTATTCGACCAGAGAATAGTTGAAGCTCTATTGGAGTTCGTACCGCTTTATCCTAAGGGAACAAGAGTGACGTTATCTAACGGTAAGAAGGGTATCATCATGATGAATGACGGCATCCATAATTTGCGACCGGTTATTAAGATGGATAACGGCGCAACACTTGATCTTACCATGAAGCAATATTTGTCGCTTACCATTATTAATTCCGGATTCTTAACGAGCGATGAACTTGAAGAGGATGAGATTAAGCGCAAGGAGATGGTTAACAACGCAGACAAGAAGCTTATAATGCTTATTGATGATGAGATGAGCCATCTTAATGTGTTGGGCCTGATGTTGGAAGAAGATTACATGATTGTTGCATTTCGTAACGGTCGTGATGCTATTAACTATATATTGGAGAAGAATAAGCCTGACCTGATAATATGCGATCTTGAAATGCCTATTATGACAGGTGAAGAGACAGCCGAAGAGATTAATGAGATGACTGATTTCGGTATTCCGATAATGTTTGCGGCTGATGAGAATGATGAGAGAACTATATTTGCATGCTCGGAGTATAAGTCAAGAGGATATGTACTTCGACCTTACAATACAACCTATATTAAGACAGAGGTGGGTAAGGCTTTTGCAAATGTTAGTTAGACGGAGTAAATAAATGCAGATAATAAAAGGTGTGTGTGGATGTGAAGGTGTTGCAAGAGGGCCTGTGTTTGTGGTGCCAAGCAATAAGATTGATGTTCCGATTGAGGAGAGGATCGATCCACGTGAAGAAATCAGTAAATTCTGGAATGCCAAGGAAAGAGCAAAAGAACAAATAGAAGAACTCATTGATGAATCTAATAAGGTTGAAAGCTCTATAGGTGACAGTATTTTCAATGCTTATATTGTTTACCTTGATGATTCAAGACTTAAGAGAGACATCGAGAATCTTATCATCAATGATAATTACAGTGCCAAACAAGCTATTATGAAGGTGGCGCATAATTATCAGGAATATATAGCTACACTTAGTGATAATCCGAGATTACAAGCAAGGGAATCTGATGTTGAAGATGTTATGAATAGGTTGCTTTTGTGCGTTGACGGAAATGAGCCTGTAATAGCCGAACCTGACAGGCCAAGCATTGTTGTTGCTAAGGAATTGACGGTTAGTTGGTTTTTTAAAGTTAATCGAGATAATATATTGGGCTTTGTGTTAGAGAAGGGCTCATTTAATTCGCATTTTGCAATTCTTGCGCGTTCTTTTGATATCCCATTATTAATTAATGCGGGGTCTATGTCTGATGTCAGAGAAGGTGTTGATAGCGCACTGTATGCTACCGGAGATACTTTTGTTATCGAGCCTACAGATGAGAAGATTCTTGAGATTAGACAAGCAATCGAAGAAGACCAAAAGGAAAAACAGCATACTCTCGAATATAAAGGACGTGAAACGTTAACTCACGGTGGAGAGAGAATTATTCTGTATGCTAATGTTTCATCGCTTGAAGAGATTGATATTGCGCTTAAGAATGATGCAGAGGGTATAGGTCTTTTCAGAACAGAATATTTATATATGAGACATAATGACTTCCCTACTGAAGAAGAACAGTATCGCATCTACAGAGAAGCGGTTAATAAAGTAGATGGCAAGATAATTGTATTTCGAACAGCGGATCTTGGTGCTGATAAAGTGCCGTCATATATACAATCTGTTCCGCACATTAATTCTTTTATGGGAATTCGCGGAATCAGATTCAGTATGATGCATAGAAATGTATTTAAGACACAGCTTAGAGCTATATTCAGAGCTGCATATTACGGTATAGGCAATGTCAATGTGATGTATCCTATGATTACTACGATAGAGGAACTGGATTGGATTGATAACGTCAGAGATGAAATCATAGAAGAATTGAACAGAGAACAGATAAATTATACCATTCCGGAACAAGGCATTGTTATTGAGACTCCCGCGGCAGCAATAGCGTCCGATATTTTTGCGCCAAGAGTAAATTTTTTCAGTATAGGAACCAATGATTTGTCGCAATTCTTATTTGCCACTGACAGAATGGAACAGAATGTAGGAAGAGAGGATTTCAAATCACTATCCATAAGAAGATTGATGGAATATATCGTTAAGACCGGAGAGAGAGAGGGTATACCCGTAGGGTTGTGCGGTGATATCGCAAGTGATAAAGAAACTCTTAAGTGGATTTTGAATGCAGGAATTAAGGGACTATCAATTCAACCGAGGCAGATTCTTCTGTTTAGAAAATATATCAGAGAGATGTAGATGAATAATGGCTGCAAAGGGTAAAAAAAAGCTGACAAAAAAAGAAAAACGAAGAATCAGAATAATAGTGTTTCAGATTGCTATTTTGTTCTTCGCTATGATAGGTGTAATCACAACATTCGTACTTATTGTTAAGGGCATCGGTGCACTTGTAAAGAAGGAGGTTGCTGAACCCGGAGTTACAGAGGAATTTCTTACGGTGAATTCGTACTCCAGACCGGGAATTAAGCTTGATGCGGTTAATGGCATCGTTGTACATTATACAGCTAATCCGGGAAGCAATGCGCAGGATAATCGAGATTATTTCGAGAATCTCAGATTTACACATAAGACGAAGGTGAGCAGTCATTATGTAATCGGACTTGATGGAGAGATTCTGTGGTTAATACCGCTTGATGAGATGAGTTATGCATCTAACTCACGCAATTCCGATACGATATCGATAGAGTGCTGTCATCCTGATGAGAGTGGTATGTTCAATGATGCTACGTATAACAGTCTCGTTAATCTTGTAGCGTGGCTATGTAAGAAATTTAATTTATCTACGGATAAGGTAATAAGACACTATGATGTTACGGGCAAGATTTGTCCCAAGTATTATGTTGATCATGAAGATGCATGGCAGAAATTTCTGGAGGATGTACAGAGTAAATTATGAAAAAACGATTATTTAAGCTGAGAATAATTGCATTACTTACCGTATTTTCGGTATCTGTATTCAGTCTGACAGGATGTGGCTGGCTTCTTACCGGATGCCTTGCACTTCTTGATGATGAGCCTTATTCGGAAGAAGCATATGAGACAGCTCCTTCATCCAATAGCACTTATAATAATGAGAAATACGCATACAATACTTTAGATGAACAGTCCAAGAGGGTTTATAATGAACTTTACGAAGGCATTGTCAATATGGAAGACGAGATAGATATTTCCACATCCGATGAGAGTGTATTTGTTAAGGTGACGGAATGTATTGATGCTGACCACGGCGATATTTTTTACACCGATGGATATTCATATTATATTGGCGGATTATTTGGAGGCTCGGGTTTTACGGTGTCTCCCGTCTATACGATGACCAAGCAGGAAAGGAATAATATACAGGCTCAGATTGATGGCGTTGTTAATTCGTGGCTTACGGAGATTTCACCTGATGCAAGTGATTATGAGAAGTCCAGATGGGTATATGAGACTTTAATTAACAGAGCAGATTACGACTCACAGTCTTCTGATAATCAGAATATAATCAGCGTATTTCTTAACGGAAGGACAGTGTGCCAGGGGTACTCAGCAGCAGCTTGTTATCTCTTCGATAAACTGGGTATACAAAGTTGTATTGTTCCCGGCAATACTGAGGATGGTCCTCATGCATGGAATCTTGTTCTGTTAGATGGGCAGTATTATTTAATGGATATAACCTGGGGTAATTCCGCTTATGAGGATTCCGGTTCTGCTAAGAGAGTTAACTACGCTTATCTTAATGTGACCTCTGAAGATTTAGCCGCGACACATTTTGTAGAATCATCATTTCCTATTCCCGAGTGTGTAGTAATTGATGATAACTATTATAATCAGGAAGGCTGTTATTTTACGACGTTTGAGCCTGATAGAGTGGGTAAGCTGATTCACAATGGATATGTCAATGGTGTGGATGTATCTGTTAAGTGTGGTAATAACGAGACATATGAGAAGACTAAGACGTATTTTATCGATAATACTAACTTTACAAAATATGTTAATACAAGTAAACTTAATTACACATTGTATCCCGAGGACAGAATTATAACATTTCATTTTGAATAAGGAGAAAGATTATTATGGCAAAAAGATGTTTTGTTACAAAAGATAAGATTGAAGAGATTAAAAAGGAAATTCCTACTCCTTTCCATATCTATGACGAAAAGGGGATTAGAGAAAATGCGGCTAAGGTTAAGGAAGCATTTTCCTGGAATCCGGGATTTAGAGAGTATTATGCTGTTAAGGCTAATCCAAATCCATTTTTAATAAATATACTTAGGGAATACGGATGCGGTCTCGATTGTTCATCACTTACGGAGCTGATGCTGTCTAAGGAGCTTGGAGTGACGGGTGAGATGATAATGTTCTCTTCTAATGATACTCCCGCAGAAGAATTCAAGTACGCAGCAGAAGTTGGTGCAACAATCAACCTAGATGATATTACACATATTGAATTCTTGGAGAATGCAATCGGATATATTCCCAAGAGGATGAGTGTCAGATATAATCCGGGAGGCGTATATTCCGTTAGTAACGGTATAATGGATAATCCGGGTGATGCTAAGTATGGAATGACTAAGGAGCAATTGTTTGATGCTTTAAAGCTTCTTAATAAGAAGGGCGTAGAGGAGTTTGGCCTTCACTCATTCCTCGTAAGTAATACCGTAACCAATGATTATTATCCTGCGCTTGCCAAGACATTATTTGAGCTTGCTGTTGAGATTAAGGATAAGCTTGGCATTAAGCTATCATTCATTAACTTATCCGGCGGTGTGGGTATACCTTATGAGCCTGATAAAGAGCCTAATGATATCTTAGTAATCGGTGACGGTGTACATAAGGTATATGATGAGATTCTTGTGCCAAATGGTATGGATAACGTCTCTATATATACAGAGATGGGACGATTCATGATGGGACCCTACGGTGGTCTTGTGACAGAGGCTATTCATGAGAAGCATACGTACAAGGAATACATCGGAGTTGATGCATGTGCAGTTAACCTGATGCGCCCTGCAATGTATGGAGCATATCATCACATTACGGTATTGGGTAAGGAAGACGCACCGCTTGATCATACATATGATGTGACAGGCTCGTTATGCGAGAATAATGATAAATTCGCAATTGATAGGAAGCTGCCTAAGATTGATGTGGGTGATATATTATTCATTCATGATGCCGGTGCACATGGCTTTAGTATGGGATATAACTATAACGGCAAGCTTAAGTCTGCAGAGGTATTGCTAAAGGAAGACGGGTCATATAAGCTTATACGTAATGCCGAGACGCCGCAGGATTATTTTGCGACGCTTAAGGGGCTTGGAATTGTTGAAGGGTTGTTCCGATAAGGTAATAAAGTGAGTTTAGCTTCGAGCTTTTGCTCGAAGCTTTTTTTAAGTTTTTCATGTGACAAAGACACTTAGTTCCACTGTGACAGAAAACCTCATATGCGTCACGCTTGATTTGACGTAAAGCATATGATAGACTAATAGTAAGCGGGATTAAATGGGTATATGTAAAGGTTTTACATGTAGTAACATAAAGGGGGAAAATCAAAATGATAATAGCATTAATAATTATTGCAGTAGTACTCATTATTATAATCGCACTTTCAATAAGAATCGTACCGCAGACTACGGTATACATTATTGAGAGACTGGGTAAATTTCACGCAAGCTGGGACGCGGGAATACATCTTAAGATCCCCATTATTGATAACGTGGTAAATAAAGTGTCACTTAAGGAAAGAGTCCTTGATTTTCCGCCACAGGGTGTAATTACAAAGGATAACGTTGCCATGTCAATTGATTCGGTTGTATACATGTGCGTACTTGATCCGAAGCTTTTTACATATGGTGTAGAGAATCCTCTTGCGGGTGTTGAGAATCTCTGTGCTACAACGCTTCGTAACATTATCGGTACTATGGACCTTGATACCACGCTTAGCGGACGTGATCAGATTAATGCTCAACTTGAAGCAGAGCTTGATGCAGCTACTGATAAATGGGGAATTAAGGTTAACAGAGTTGAAGTTAAGACAATTCAGCCACCTCAGGATATCTTAGATGTTATGTCAAAGCAAATGAGAGCTGAGCGTGAGAGAAGACAGACGGTACTTGAAGCTGAAGCTCATAAGGAATCTGCTGTTAAGAGGGCAGAAGGTGATAAGGAAGCTAAGGTTCTTGCGGCTCAGGCTGAGAGAGATGCACAGATAGCTTTAGCCGAAGGTAAAGCCAAGTCAATTGAGCTTGTATACGAAGCTGAGGCACAGGGATTGGAAAGACTTAATAAGGCGCAACCGACAGACCAGATTCTTCGTATGAAATCTATAGAAGCAATGAAGGATATTGCTAACGGTAATTCCACGAAGGTCTTTATTCCGAGCTCAATTATGGATTCGGTTGGCGATAATATCGGCAACATGTCCGTAATGGCAGAAGCATTTGACCTTAAGAATCAGCAAGAGATTAATAAGAAGCCTAAAGAGATTAAGGTTGATAAGGATCCATGTATCAAGCCTGATAGCTCTAAGACAACAAAGGAAGTACATGTTACGCAGGCTGTTCAACAAGAACAAGTTGAAACAGAATACAACAATATGGATTTTAAGTATTAGGGGGACAAATAGTATGAATCAAGGTCAATATGGTAATCAAGGACCATATGGTAATCAACAACCTAACGGTGGTCAACAATCATATGGTAATCAAGGACCATATGGTAATCAGCAACCTAACGGTAGTCAACAACCATATGGTAATCAGCAGCCTTACGGTAATCGGCAGCCTTACGGAAATCAGCAGCCTTACGGTAATCGGCAGCCATATGGCAATCAAGGTCCTTATGGCCCGCAGGGCAATATGCCACCGAAGAAGTCTAAGGGAGGAATTATTGCGCTTATAATTATAGGCTCTGTAATACTGCTTGCCCTTATAGGAGTTATTGTGTTCTTTTTGGTGAGAGGGTTTAGTAATAATGATGATTCGAAGGCAAACACTACCACATCTTCCGAGAATCAGACATCATTTGTTAAGGCTAATAATTTAACTGTAGTGCCTGCCAATCAGCAGTACAATAATAAAGCATATACTTATGCGCTGGACGATGAAGGCAGACAGATAATTAATGAAGGGTTAATAATTGATCAGAAGGATGCAACATTTAAGTTATATAACTATACTGAGACGATGAATAGTGACTCTGAGACCAGGACTATATCATTCAAATACGATATGACCATTCCGGCGGAAGTGACGGAAGACGTCGCAATTCTCGGAGGC
>CAJOIL010000044.1 GCA_905234525.1 uncultured Lachnospiraceae bacterium
ATACTTGTCTGTAAGATTTATCATCCATCTACTCATGGTAGCTGGACGAATTACAGCATCAAGCCATCCTAATTCTTTAGATATTCTATTAATTGGTACAGCGTTAATATATTTGTCATACATTATTTTTGCTGCCAAAGAAGGCGTTACTATTGAATGCTCTAATAAATGTGCTTGATGCCCAGAGATTGCAAACTTATTCTTATCAACAGATTTATACTTGTATATACGCTCTTCAATAACAGTTAGTTCGGCTGGCTTATATTCAACACGATGCGATTTGTCATAACCCACCTCAACGTATCCTTCAGGGAATATTTTATCTAAATCTTCTTTACGAGTCTTATAATCTATAATTTCATGCCTTACTTTACGAAGGTCATATTCTCTAACACCCTTCTTACGCTTCTTTTGCTCACGCATCCTAGCTTCTTCAAGAAGTTCTTCATCTGTCTTGTCAGGAGCATTTTCAGACATGCTTTCTATATCATTCAAAAGGAGCATTTCTCCAGTAGTAAGGTCAAGAGTATATTGACCATCAATAATGTCAGCAGTCTTCTCGCTTTTGCGTCCAAAACGATAGTTAGTAAGCATAGCGAGTTGCTCTTGGAGATCAGATATCTGCTTCATTAAAGCATTAGTTTGAATTTCATTTTGTTTCATCATCTGCTTGTTCTGCTCAGAAAGGAGCTGAAAAGAAGAGTTCAATTGAAGGTATAATGATATAATCATATCCTTAGATAACGTATTCAATTCTTCCTCTGAAAACGTCTTATTTTCCATACATTTATTATACCAGAAAAAGCCCTGAAAAGCACGTATTTTCGCGCTTTTCAAGGCTTTAATGTGACGAAATCTGACTATGAATTTTGGTAATAATTATAAGAAAAAATGCTTGACTTTTAGAGATAAAACTTGTCGATTTTTTCAATGGTAGAGCGATACTCTATGGCAAAGCCATCCATTAATTGATGGTATTGTTTCTCACTAATTTCAATAGCATCTTGTCGATGTCTGGGCCATTGAAATCGACCATGTATTAATCGCTTAGTAAGCAGCACAAAACCATCCTCTTCAAATACTAATGCCTTAATAATATGATTTCTAGTACCACAGAAGAGAAATATATTTCCAGGCTCAAATGGATTAAGCTCAAACTCATTCTTTATTATCATAAGAAGACCGTCTTGTCCCTTTCTCAAATCTGTCTTACCTGCAGCAAGATAGACATGAGAAAACCCGTTAGCATCCCTTAACATATCCAACCTCATTCATTACATCAGATAACAATTGCATTGAGGTATTGCTGTTTATAGAAATGATTAGATTATTAAAAGTGATATTTAACTCAGGTATAAATCCTGCCAATTCATCTGCAATATTAGCAACATCTTCTTTCTTATCTCTAACCTTCAATTCTACAAAACGACCTTTATTAGAACTATTATTTGATGCATCTAGCTTATCTAGCCAGTAATTAAATGTGGAAACAGGAATGTCGTTCTGCTTACAGTAATCAGATTTGCTAATTCCCTTAGATTCATACTCGTCCATAACCATTCGCCAATACTCATACTTTTCTTCTTTAGTCATTTCACTAGACATTATAAAAGCCCTCCAATCTAATAATTGTTTCAAAAAAATTATATAGACTGAAGGACTAAAAATCTAGGACGTGTGTTTTGTACTATTTACAAAGAAACAGACCTGCATTGGCAATGGCCAATGCAGGTCTGCTATTTAGAGACTATTTTTACAGCCCCTATGCAACTCTCTCAAGAGTATTGGTTTAACACTAATCATAAAATGATTTTACTCTAAGCTAAGCTTATTGAGGCAAGTACCATATAGGGCCGTCCAAGCTATATACACCTGATGCAACGAGTTGTTGAATTTCATTCTGATCATTAGTGTAGTGATGCGGAATTACTCCTGTTGGATCACTTAATCTATAGAATGTACTTGTGTTTTTACCGGCAGGAACCGAGTAGAACTGAGTCCCCTCCAATGTACATACACCGGCAGTAACTAATACATTTATTTCGTTTTGATCCAGAGTATAGATATGAATTCCGTTATCGTTTCTAATTAATCTATACACAGGAATTGTAGCATCAGACGCTCCCTTAACTGTACCGTCAAGCGTCCATCCCAAATTATGTGTAGCGTTAATTACTTCGTTAGCATCATATGTGTAAATGTGTTCGCCTGTCGCCGGATTGAATATGCGATACATTTGACTTCCGACGTCTTCTCCTTGACTTCCTTCACCATAATCTATAATTGTACCGAAATTATTGGAATGTATCTCATAGCAAATATACAATCCATCACCTGAAAGGGTAGCTTTTATTACACCATCCTCTCCAACTGAGGTCGAATTAATAACTCTATCCCATTCTCCGGTGCCCTCGTTATAGTGGAAGAATGTACATGCCTTTGCACCGGCAGCCTCGTTATAGAATACAACATTTCCTTGCTCATCCGACGACTTATCATATGCATGCAGATTAGTTTTGCCATACTTATATGTGTAAACATTATACGTACGTTCATACTCGCCACTTCCGTATGTTCGCGTTGTTACATCAAAATCACTTACATCCTGTCTTCCTTCTAAATGAACAGTCACCGGATTACCGGCATTACTAATGTTAAATACATATGCTGAAGAATTATACGGTCTCCAAGAATAAATCGGCAGATTCCTTACATCATCATACCCTTTATATCCATTGCTATCAGCCATTTCTCCCCAAGTAACTTTACCATCATTATTTAAATCATCTCTTTGAACAACGTCCCAATAATATACATAATATCCTCCGGACGACAAATCAATTCTTACCGAATTTTCATAGGTATTCTCTGTAGTACAGAACACCTCATCCCTATTATGAGACGTAACTATCTTAACAATTTCACTGGCTCTCGAGCCATAGAACGTCATCATCGATTCGTTGTTGTTAAAATGCTCAATTACTTTCTTCTTATCAGACTCTTTAGTAACCTTTGATACTTTTCCGCCGGCATCAATTGTAACATTTTCATATATTACTTCTGCCCACGACTTGTTTGCCTTCTGCCCCGCAGCTTTAACCTGTTGGGTTGGCATAATAGGTAGCACAAGTACGGCAACAAGCATTATTGCAATAATCCCCTTTAAGTATTTTCTCTCCATCATCTTCCTCCTCGTAAAACTAAATCAAAAATATGCGCGTGAAAATTATATACAAAAGAACAGTTATTGTCAATAATCATTCGACAAATTAAAATTCGGCACATCATTGATCTTATATGCCAAAGAACTAGTCTCATCCTCCACAGATTGAAGCATATCTGGTATCTCAATATAAGCATCTAATGCAGCATGATATATCTCATCATTTACGCCTTTGTATCTATCCATAATGTCTCGCAGCATATTTGCATACTCCTCATACTTAGTTATATTATACTTCTGATATATAACAGCCTTATGCTTATTAGCGATTGCTTCAAGCACATTTCCATTATCAAGATCTTCTTGAGAAAGTACATCATATGCCGATCCTATATACGGAACAGACTCTTGAAGCTCGGCGGCATATTCTCTTTGCAAATCAATATCTTCTGTCTCCGCCATCGCATGAAGCTTAACATCATTAGCCCATGGATACAATTTAAGAGAAGCTTGTCTATCAACATTTACACCTATAAAATCAGCCACTCCAAGCCACACGCACATTATCATGCAACATATCGATGGCGCGATTATAGTTACATCGAACAAATGTCCGCCCCTTAGCTTAATAACTCCTTTATCCTTGTCACTATTAGTGCGAACACTGACACATAACATCGCTATCAATAAAATAGAAAAGAATTGCAGATCAAAATCAAACAGCATATGTACGCCAATTAGAATCAAAATAATTCTCCGTTGGGAATTTGCTCTGTATATAGACAGTCCATACAACCATCCCAACGCCAAAAGCGAGATAACGCCATAATCAAGCGCAGTCTGTAGCCAGTCATTGTGTACAAATCTAACGGAATAAACCCCACTTTGCATAAATGGTTCAACAAAGTAATACCCTAGATATCCATGTCCAAATGGTCTATTAAGTATCATCTTAACAGCATCCACGTCATAAAGTATTCTTCCCAAAAAAGTAGATGACTGCGTTGAAATTGTCAGAAATCGTCCGACAGAAGATAGATCATTTGACACAAGAATATATATACCAACTATTACAACAACACCTATAAGAACCGGTATATATATTTTACGCGTATTCTTTTTGATGATTATTACATAAATCGACAAAATAATGGTCATCACAAATACACTTCTGCTACCGGTAAGAAATATTCCTACCAACAAAACAAGCGTAACGATATAATCTATTAATCTACGCTTATCGCCAATGGAATTAAGATAAATATATAACCCAATCAACAAATAAAGCGCAAATGTATTGGGATAACCAAACGTTCCACCCAATCTACCGTTAACCCATATCAAATCTCTTATTCCCGGAATGGTGTATGCAATAATCGTAACAACAGTCATCACTGCGCCCACATAAGGGATTACTCTAAATGCTTCATCTTTGTCACTATCCGAAAAGGATTTAAGCACAACAATAAAAAGGATTGCAGACACGACGTTCATAAAGCCGTACACACTATCTCCGGAAGATACACCGATAACAATTGTAATTGCGGACGATATGAGAATTATAATCAAAGGAACAAAAACACTTAAATCGATAGACTTAAGCTCAGAATGATGTCGCCTTGACAATAATAATATGATACTTATAATTGTAACAATATATATCTGGTAATGTTGTGAAAGCCCCGCCAAAAACGGAGCTATTGCGAATATATATACTAATATAGGATTAGATTTTGATTTCATTGTTTTTCTCTCTATTAGTTGTTCTTGCCCAAAAAAATTGTCAGACAACTCCCTCGAAAATCTCACGAATAATGCTCATAGCCTCTTTGTATTCAGGTGTATCACATAGCTCCGATAAGGCCTCTAACACCGATGTATAGTACCATTTCTGTTGAGCGGGATCCTTCATATTGAACTTATCCCACATCTTAATACCGGTTATTCTGTAATCTCTCCTGCTTGCTCGAAGATTAGACAGCTTGTCGGCAAGCATTATCTTCTTAGCCTCCATCGACTTATTGCGCGTTGAAGTAATCGTCTCTTCCTTACGAACACGCCATGTAAGTGTCTTATCTTGCCCCTCTCTCTTATCCTCACTCTCTTCGGCAACAAGATCGGCTACCATCTCTCCGAACGCCATCTTAATATCTTGATATGTGTATTCCGTATCTTCAACCACATCATGAAGGGCAGCCGCAGCAACCGTATTAATGTCATTAGTAAGCCTTGCCGTAATCATCATTGTCTCCATGGGATGAACAATATACGGCATATCCGTTCCCTTACGAAGCCTACCGACATGTGCATTAGCCGCATATATTATTGCCTGTTCTATTACAGCAAAGCGTTTGCCCCTTTCATCATCCTCCAGATATTCGGGAAAATGTGTGGCAAGCCCCGCAGTTATAAGCCCATACATTCTTTCCTTTTGTTCCTTTGGGCTCATGTAATCAGAGAATCCCGTTACTATATCAAAATAATTGCACTGTGGCATAAAAATATTATTCTCATCTATACTTCTACCGCCATAGAGCGGGCAATCATGACAAAACCGTATCTGTGCATCGCACAAATCATTAACAGCGCGACAATAATACTTACCGTCTACCACCTTAGATGCATGATTAAACAAGCGATATCTGACACTTTCATTTTTGGATATCTTTTTCATAACTACTCCACGCTTTCCATAATTGCCGCAACATTTTCATAAGTTAAATCTCTATTCAAATTCCCTTGAATCATTCGTTCACTCCCGCCGCCTTTGGCGCCGAGATTATCTCTCAAATACTCTGCCACTCTCTTGCAATCTATATTATCGCTTCCCATTATATAAGATAATCCCTTATCCGACTTAGAAATTACACCTGTCAGCCTGTTAGGATACCTCTCCTTAAGCTCATTAACCATATCACGGTTCGATTTGCCGTCGACATCATCTATTCTGAGTATAATCGCATCATCTGTAATAATGTGCTCTGATAATATGTCATCATTGTCATTCTCTGCCAATATATCGTAATTATCATCGGACATACGCATATCGTCAACAGCATTCACAACATGTCTGTAAAGCATATCCAGATAGCGTCTGTTTGAATAGATATATTTTGATTTAATTTCTTGCTTCTCGCCGACTATTCTATCGACCTCTTCGCCAAGCTCTTCTCTTTTTGCACTAAGCCTTATACTTATATCACTTGTAATGTTATCCAGCTCTCTGTAATACTCAAGTGCACGATAGCCACACAAAATGCTGATACGAATGCCACCTTTATAATTCATTGTATCAACAACCTTGCAAATTCCTATCTCGCCGGTATGTCTTACATGCGGCGCACAACACGCGCACAAATCAATGCCTTCTATCTCTACCAGTCTAACAGCACCTTCTATTTCCTTTTTGCTTCTATAATCTGCATTTAATAATTCATCCTGAGTCGGATAATATGCTCTTATGGTGCGGTTCTCATATATAACTCTATTAGTATCGGTCTCCAGCTTAAGTATCTGTTCTTTGCTAAGAGGTATATCATAATCAAAAGTCACCTCGTTATCACTTAAGTGAAAACCTACGTTAGTACAATTATAATATCTCTTAGCCAGTCCTGAAAATATATGCTCTGCACTATGTTGCTGCATATTGGAAAATCGATACGCAAATTCGATTTCGCCTTTTACTTCACATTTCTTAGCGATAATGTCCGTATCATCATTATTGTCAATATAATGATAGATTATATCATTCTTAATTTGGACATCTATCACTTCATATATCTTACCGGACATATTAAGAACGCCCTTGTCCGGAGCTTGACCACCGCTCTCGGGAAAGAACAGTGTTCTATCAAGTATAATTGCGTATTTATCCCCGGTTTTTACAATATCCGATACCTTAGCTGTAAATTTACTCTCATATGGTTCTGCATCATATAACTGTTCTGTTCTACACGTCATTGTGTTGCTCCAAATATTCCTTATACTCTATGACCGCCTGTCCAAGTCGAGACTCAGTATCAACATATACCGTATTAAGCGGCCAAGGTAATTTATCTATCATTTTTGCTGAGGCATATGCTATTTTGTTTAATCCTGATATAAATTGACTGCCATTCTTATATATAAGCTTGCCGAAATCACAATCAACATATTGCCTAGTCTCAGTCGGCTCTTTTGTTGTAACCTTGCGAAGCGACGTCTTGCCATACTTATTATAATCTTTGACGTAATCTATCTTAACAATATAGTCTCTTATAATATCCTCTTCATTAAGACATATCACACCTGAGGCCACATACTCATCCCACACCACAGAAGCTATCTCTTCTATACTCATAGGAAAATCCAGAGCTTCCTTAATCTCATCAACGCTGTACCCTAACTCGACAAAATGACGGATTGCTCCGCCATTTGCAAATTCACGCACATAATTAGATAACGCCCTATCAAACTCCTTCATCTACAGCCTCATTTTCAAGATACTCTATCGCTTCATCAACAGGAAGCGGCTTAGCGAACAAATAGCCTTGACAATAATCAACGCCCAGCTCTTTGATAAACTCAAATTGACTCTCTGTCTCTACACCTTCTATAAGTGTATTAAGCCCTAAATCTTTACACATATCTACCATATGCTTTAGGATAATTTTAGATTGAACAACATTGCCTCGAAGGAAGCCCATATCGAATTTAATTACGTCAAATCTAAAGTCCTTAAGTACATTAAGAGAAGAGTAGCCTGAGCCAAAATCATCCATCCATATCTGATATCCCAACTCCTCAAAGCGCCTAGATACCGTCTGAAGGTGCTCTTTCTGCTCAGTGAGTGTTGATTCCGTTACCTCTAAGTGAAACAGATATCTGGGCATATCGTATTTCTTAACGGTAGAATCAATCATATCTACTATATCCTCTACTATCTCAAAATCGCATTGTGATAGGTTAATGGATACAGGTACAAACTTTCTGCTCGCATGCTTCTTGGCCTCTACATACCCTTCGCATACCTTCTCGACCATATAACTATCAAGCTTATGTATAAGCCTGGTCTTCTCTAATGTCTCTATAAAATCAAACGGAGGAAGCATACCATACTCTGACGAATCCCACCTCGCCAAAGCCTCTATACTATGGGTCTTGCGCGTCTTTACATCAACAATCGGCTGAAAATACACTTTGATGCTACCATCCTCCATAGCTTCATCAAGATGTTCAACCACGTATTGGAATTTATTCCTCTGATCCTCCATCTTGTCATCAAAGTACTGTAAAAGCTTATCATATCTGCCTCTTAGAATATCACAGGCAAGCTTAGCATTATCGCAAGCAAGGTTAATATCAACAGGGAAGTTCTTATCAATCTCATATACACCTACCCTAATTACATTGGCATAATCAGACATATTCTCTCCCACAAGTCCCTTAACATCAATAATAGAACCCGCGACATCATCTGTACTTGTCAGTACCACAAAATGGTCACCGGATAATCTTGATATCAAGTCATCGCCAAAAATAAGCGTAATTGCCCTGGCCACCTTGATAAGCAATTCATCTCCCTTATCAAATCCATACTTAGCGTTAAATGACTTGAAGTTCTCAATATCAATATAAATTAGCGATAGCTTATCATTCCCTTCGCAAACAATCTCCTCTGCCTTCTCTTTAAATGTCTTAGCATCTATAAGTCCGGTAAGCGAATCAACATTGCCCTTGTCCTTCGCTTCCTGCATACCTTCTTCATAGACCACGCACCTATTACGTCCCCTATCCTTAGCGGAATACAGTGCAAGATCGGCTCGATGATATAAATCATCAAAGGAAACATCACTTGACTCAACTTCAACTAAACCAATTGAGCCCTGTAATGATTGAATATCACGAAAGGATGTCCTGTTAAGTCTATCAATCAAATTGCCCATAAGATGCATTCCATCATTCATATCAACAACTGATTTGATAAGGAAAATAAATTCGTCGCCACCAAGACGTCCCGCTATATTGCCATAGTCATATTCGAAATCCAATTCAAAATCATCTATATCCTCAGGCGCATAAAGAACTATATCAAGCTCTTCAGCAAGAATCTTACTTATAACCGTTATGGTCTCATCCCCCACCTGATGACCATATGTATCATTAATGAATTTGAAATGGTCGACATCAATAATGCCCAGCATCATGAATTTATATTCTTGCTTGTTCTTAATTTGATTCTCAGCTATTCTGACAAATGCCCTTCTTCTCAAGAGTCTGGCAAGCGGGTCAAAGCTTGACGAAATCTCAAGTGCGCCCGACTTCTCAAGGCTGTCTTGATAATTAATCAATTCTCTTAATCGATTAGACTGATATACATAATGAATGATAAGTCCTACAATAGTAAAGAAACCGACAATAATGGCGTATCCTCTCATGTATGCAAATCTCTCAGGTCCGAAAAATGCCAATATCAAGAACACCGCAAAATTGCCGAGATAGAATATCATATTGACTATCATATTATGCATATAGAATAGCGGCAACAGTACAACAACAGCCGGATATAAGAAAATCGTACCCGGGCTGTCATATGACATAGCATAAGAACCGTAGACAATAAGCACCTCAACCGTCATATAATAAAATATATAGTGATATCCTTCGGTAACCTTCGCAAGTAAAAAATATGCCACTGCAATAAGCGCTTCAACAATCGTATATACCACCGTTGCTTCGAGCGGCCAATCAAATATATACTTAACGGCTGTAAATCCGGACAGCACAAGTGCATCCAAGACAACAATCGAACCCAGACTTACATCGTTACCTTTTTGAATTATGTCATTATAATTAATAAATTTCTCTTTCGAAACACCATATGTCCCAAAATATTTTAATCCATCCGGCATCTCTTACTCCTTTGGTAGAAAACCTTCAAAAATAAACATATCATAGTCATCAGCCCTTGCTTCTAACTCATCCTGACTCTTAATCGTCCATGCAACAGCCGGTGCCTTAAACAATCTCTTACATATAACTCTTGATAAATTATTATAAAAGCGACAATCATACGCAACAAAATCCGGCTTAATCAAAAAATTAAACAATAAATTCTTAGATGCCAAAAGAACGGGCTTAGGCGCACCGTCAGAACCGCCTCCAAGCTCATAATCACTTGAAAGAATACCACGGATTACACCCGGTCTGTTCTTCTTATACCAGTAGGACACAATCGGATGGAACGATTCTATCATATACATGCCACGGTAACCCTCAAGTATCTTATCCACCATCTCGCATATCTTCGTATCGAAGCTTGGCATCTTGTATTCAATTATAAGAGGAACCTTCCCGTCAACAAGCTCTAACACATCAGTAAATAACGGAACTGTAGAATCAGTGCCCATAATCTTATATGACTTAAGCTCATCATATGTCATATCAGCAATCTTCTTATCAACTCCGGCTATCCTCTTAATATCAAAATCGTGACACACAACAATTCTATCGTCCTTGGTAAGCTGCACATCAAGTTCAATACCAAAGCCCTTATCAACAGCCTTCTTAAATGCATTCATGGAATTCTCGGGCGCATCGGTAGCATTGTTATGAAGTCCCCTGTGCGCGTAATGCCATAGCGTAAATCTCTTATAGCCGGGTCTTCTCTTCATCCTGGGCATTATCAAAAGTAAGTAGCCTGCTGCCGTTATAAAAGGTGCTAATAGAATTGTTCTTATGACATTTATTATTTTACTTGCCATACCATCCTCCCTATAGACATCCTGCAGAATTTATCTAAGATTTTCAAAAAAATTATAAACCCTCTCCTTATAGTCCGGCGCCTCGTCATATACGGCGTGTCCATAAGAATTACCATAAATATATAATTCACATTTAACATTCCCTGCCGAAATGCCCTCATATATCTCGCGCGAGGCATCAGCGCCGAACACCTTGTCGCCCTCACATCCGATTACAATAGTCGGGCACTTAATCTCACCCAGTCTATCTCTAATATCATAAGAGCGAAAGCCCTCGCACAGGTTAATAAATTGCACAAGCTCTTCCTCATTAAGATTAGAAAATGCCTTAATTAAACTATCTCTGTTAGCTGATAATGTATTCTTAGAATAAATGACATCTATCATATGCTCAGCCAGCGACAAAGACTCTCGCTTATTAGATAAGTCAAGCCATGTCTCAAGCACTGAAGCTCCCATCTCATTCACATATGCCGCCGATGAACCAATCGCCATCCCGTTAACCATATCAGGATGCATTATAGCAAGTTCCATCGTTATTGCTCCGCCCTGAGACGCACCTAAAAAATATGCACTCTCTACGCCAAGCTCCTTAAGCGCCATGTATGTATCCTCTACCATCTCTTCTGCTGTATAATCAGACGGCGCATTATCTCTTCTATCCAACAAATATACGGTATAATCCTTAGTAAATACCTCATATGCCTTCTCGATTATCAAAGCAAGCGGACTAACCGGCTTAAGCGACAGCCCCGGAATCATTACCATAGTCTTATCGCCATGCCCGAAAGAAGCATATTGCATTGTAAAATCGCCTAAATCAACTGAACCTACCATATATACACACTCCCTTAAAAAGTATAACACAACAACGCGCATTATAAAAGGAAGAGTATAAATACTCTCCCTAAATAAATATGCTTGGTTCTGAATTATAGCAGGTTCTTAAGAGCCTCAAGTCCATCCGCATTAAGAACTGCTTGGTTCTCTTCCTGAATCTGAAGATATACTTCCTTACGATAAATCGGTACTTCCTTAGGCGCCGAAATGCCTATCTTAATCTGGTCGCCTCTAATCTCTAAAACCGTTACTTCAATATTGTTGTTAATTACAAGGGATTCACCCTTCTTTCTTGTTAATGCCAGCATATTACTTCTCCCCTTTCTTAAGTAAATCATATACAGGGAAGCGAACTTCTACGTCGTCTTCTACAATAATCTGTCCACCAATTAATGTATCTGTATTAATAATAATAGGCGCCTTAAGATTAATTGTCATCTCCTCAATATTACGAGGCACCTTAACGGTTACAAGTACATATGTGTTCTCGGGTGTCAATTCGCCAAGCGGTTGTAATAATTCATCCTCAATTGTAGGATTGTAGTCCTCTATTATGTCATTGGGCACAACAACCGGCATTGCAAATGCAGGCTCGTCAAGTGACTGAAACCACATAATATTCTTTTCGTCCTTCTCTGAGTCAAATACCAATGTAAACAGCTTCATATCCGGAAATCCGATAATTCCCTTGTCGATGTTAATAATCTTATCCTCTTGGACATCAATTTCCCCAAACAATCTTGTGTTAACTTTCATGAACATACCCATCCTTCTCAAAGTTTTTATGATATATATTAATGTTAACCATTTTGCTTAAAACTTGCAACAATATTTTGCAAATTAGATGTAATTAAGTAAGCTTACCTGTCCTAACTTACTTGCAGCCTGCAGTGAAGCCTGATATGCCGTGTAAGCAGATGTATATTCAATAATAATCTGCGACAAATCCACATCATCATTATTAGACTGAAGCTCACTTACGGTTGATTGCTGATTGCCGACTCTGTCTTCTGTAATAGAGAGCTGATCACTCTTACAGCCCACCTTAGTAATAGCAAGGCTTATATCTGACAAATAACTGTCTGCACGACCTATATTAGAGCTAAACAACTTCTGAATATTATCATCATAATAATCAGCTTCCTTCTGTGCTGCATCAAGCCACTGCTTAAGCTTCTCTTGGTCTGTATCTGCGGCATATTGATTCTCGTTCATCATACCCTTAATCTTATCTATCTTGGCATGTGCATCTATTGCCGCATTAACCGCATCAATCATATCGCCGACATCCTGAATCAAATCACTGTTAAATACATCGATTGCCTCGATATTAACACCAAGATTCTGATTGGTGGCTACATTGTATTCTATGTCATAGCGAATAA
>CAJOIL010000045.1 GCA_905234525.1 uncultured Lachnospiraceae bacterium
GATGCAGATGCTTGAATCTATGGAGATAGTTAATCCACATATGAGTGAAGAAGACTACAACAAGATGAAAGCTAAGCATAGGGCTGATGAACAGAAAGCAATTATGAAGGCAGACATGGATTATCTGAAGGCTATATTAAAGCTTAACTTTGAGAGCGAAGCAAAGGCTTCACAAGCGGCTTTTTCAAGCGCACAAAGCTCCATGAATGCTACAGGCTTTTCATTAAGCGGTTCGACTCCTACAATTGATATATCAACTGTAGAGGATGTAGCAATAAGTACTGCTACGGGAGGACCGGCAATTGATATGGCTCTGTAATAACATTTACAAAAAGAAATACAATAAAAAAAGGAAATACCTTGCATATTAACTATATTATATATGCGAGGTATTTTTATGTCAGAATTAACTATCAGAGAACAAACTGAACAAATGCAGAAGGAATATCTATGTAGTTGGGCTACGCTTGATCAGAATTCGAAGGGACGTGCTAAGGATGAAGAGCAGTGCGATATCCGTCCTGTGTTCCAGAGAGACCGCGACAGGATTCTTCATTGCAAGGCATTTCGAAGACTTAAGAATAAGACGCAGGTATTCTTAACGCCTATGGGCGATCACTATAGGACGAGACTTTCACATACTCTTGAGGTATCGCAGAATGCCAGAACAATCGGTAAGGCGCTTAGACTTAATGAAGATTTGGTTGAGGCGATTGCGCTTGGTCATGACCTTGGTCATACACCGTTTGGTCATTCCGGAGAGCGCGTGCTTGATAGACTTTGTCAGGAAAGATTTATTCATAGTGAGCAAAGTGTCAGAATTGTTGAACGGCTTGAGAAGGAAGGACAAGGTCTTAATCTTACATGGGAGGTTATAGATGGTATAAGGAACCATCAGACTTCAGGTATGCCGGCCACACCTGAGGGCAAGATTGTCAGATTATCTGACAAGATAGCATATGTTCATCATGATATTGATGATGCGATACGTGCGAAGCTGTTTAGCGAAGACAGAATTCCCGTTGAGATTAAGAAGGCAATCGGCAAGAATTCTAAGGAACGTCTTGATAATCTTATTCATGACGTCATTATTAACAGCAGAGCCAACGAAGATATAGTGATGTCCAAGGAAGCATTAGAGGCGATGTTTGACCTTAGGAAAATACTGTTCGAAGAGGTGTATCGTACAGATGCCGCTATTGAGGAGGAGGAGAAGGCTCATCGTATGATAGAGTCGCTATTCGAGTATTATATGGATAATATCGGAGATATTCCACCTAAGTACTTTAATATGATTAATGAAGGTGAACCGAAGGACAGAGTTGTCTGTGATTATATTGCCGGTATGACAGACCAATATGCCATCAAAAAGTTCAATGAATTCTTTATGCCAAAGGCATGGCAGATAGATAATGGATAATAAGAGGATAAATGTATGTATTCTGAGGAAGACATCGAGGAAGTACGCTCAAGAAGCGACATAGTCGATGTAATATCAACATATGTACAACTTAAGAGAAAGGGCTCTAACTATTTTGGGTTGTGTCCGTTTCACAGTGAGAAGTCGCCTTCATTCAGTGTAAGTCCCGGCAAGCAGATGTATTTCTGCTTCGGATGTCACAAGGGTGGCAACGTAATCACATTTCTTATGGATTACGGACAGTACAGCTTCCCCGAGGCGGTGGAGATGTTGGCTGACAAATGTGGCTACAAATTGCCAAAGCAACAGATGACGCAGGAGCAGAAGGAACGACAGACTAAGCGAACAAAGCTGTCATACATATATAAGGATGCCGCCAATTATTATTATTCTGCGCTTTACTCAGGTAATGGCGCACCCGGAAGAGATTATTTTCAAGGCGATAGAGGTCTGGATAAGGATACAATGCGTAAATTCGCATTGGGTTATGCAGATGGTAATTGGAGTAGCCTATATAATCATCTCAGGAGTAAGGGCTATGAAGACGACATAATGAAGGATGCCGGTCTTGTGGTCTTTGATGAAAAGAAGGGTCCAAGAGATTATTTTATTAACAGAGTAATGTTTCCTATTGTTGATGAGAGAGGAAAGCCCGTCGGTCTCGGTGGCAGAGTTTTGGATGATTCTAAGCCAAAGTACCTTAACTCTCGTGAGAACGACCTGTTTATTAAGCGCAGGACATTTTACGGATATCATATTGCAAGAAGTACAAGACGGGAAATGTTCATTCTATGCGAAGGCTACATGGATGTAATTGCGCTTCATAAAGCAGGCTTTGATAATGCCATTGCGGCACTTGGAACAGCATTTACGAGTGAACACGCAGCTAAGCTTAAGAAGGTAGGTAAGAAGGTGTATATTTGCTTCGACAGTGACCTGCCGGGAATTGATGCAACGCTTCGTGCAATCGGTATGCTGAGACTGTTAGAGGTGGATTGCAAGGTTATTACAATGGGTGAGTACAAGGACCCGGATGAATTTATTAAGGCTAAGGGCAGTGAGGCTTTTGAAGAGCGAATAAAGAATGCCGAGAATTCATTTATATTTGCAATCGATATGCGGCGTCGTGATTACGATAATAATGACCCCGAAGAGAATAACAGATTTTTCCGCAATATGGCGGGGCGTATAGCAACGCTTCCCACTGATATAGAGAGAGAGAATTACATAGTTGTATTGTCTCAGCGGTATGGAGTCAGTGCTGACAGCTTAAGAGAGCTGGTAAGAGACGTATCTAAGAATGATAAGGAGCTTAAGGCAATCAAAGAGGAAATGTATCACGGACGTGACAACGTAATCGGAGAGGATTCTGATATGTCCGATAAATCGGACACCTTCGGCGGTTCACCGCGTGACGCTCGTCCTACTTCTCGAAGCAGCACTAAGGCTAAGGGAGATGAAGGATTAAAGGAGACAGAGGGAATCATACTTACATGGTTGTTAGAGGAGCCGTCACTTTATAATTCGATAGCAAAGTATTTAAGCCCGCTTGATTTTCATGAGGGTTTGTATCGGGACATAGCAACAGATATGCTTGATGCGTACAGTACGAGCGGAACATTTGACCCGGCCTCGATTATGTGTAAGTTCGAGGACAATGAGGCGCATCAGACGATAGCGAATATGCTATATACGAAGATTGAAGGTGTTAAGTCAGATAAGGAGAGGGAGACACTTCTTAAGGAGACATTAATTAAGCTTAAGAATGAAGGCTTAAGCAATATAGATCAGTCTGCACCCGGTGCAGGAGGCAGAATCAGACAAATAAGACAAGATATCATTAAATTACAAACTGAGCCGATATTAATATAGTATAAGTAAGACAAAGGAGAGAACTATGCCAAGAAAGAAAAAAGAAGTAATTGAAGAAGAAGTATTAGATGAAATTGAAGAGGAAGAAATCGAAGAAGAGTACGAAGACGAAGATTACGAGGACGAGGACTACGAGGAAGAAGAGTACGAGGAGGACGAGGAAGAAGACGAGGAGTACGATGAGGAATACGAAGAGGAGTATGATGAAGATTTCAATGAAGCTGAGTTCTCTGAAGAGGATGAGATTAATGAAGAAGATTTAGAAGAGGATTTGGATAGTATTGATGACAATATCGATACCATTGATGATATTGACAGTGATGACACCTTCGATGATATTAATGACATTGTGGGTGGCTTAAGTGGCGTTGGAGATACCGGTGAACTTGAGGGCGCCGGAAGTGGTGGCGCAGATACAATGACCACAGCTGAATTCTATGAGAAGCTCGAAAGATTAGCTGAGCTTGGCAAAGAAAGGGATGTTCTTAATCATTCTGATATTGAGGAATTTTTCAAGGATGATAATATTGATCCCGAGATGCTTGAAAAAGCCATTGAATACCTGGAGAGCAAAGAAATTGCTGTCTTAAGACCGGAGGACTCGGATGCTGACCATGAGATAGATGAAAGTGAGCATAAGGAAATCTTAGACCTTGCGGCATCAGAGAATGTCAGCACGGAAGACCCTGTTAGAATGTATCTTAAGGATATTGGTCAGGTACAACTTCTTACAGCTGACGAGGAACGTGAGCTTGCTATGACTATGGAGAAGGGAATCAAGGCGCATGAGGAGCTAAAGGAGCTTCAAGCCAGACTTCGTGAAGGCTCCAGAGGTGATAACGGCGAGCAATTAAGTGATGAAGAGAGAGCCGAATTAGAAGAGCAAATCAAAGAAAAACGTGCGCTTGTTGATGCGGGTAATGATGCTAAGCAGGCACTTACGGGAGCTAACCTTAGACTTGTTGTAAGTATTGCGAAGAGATACGTTGGTCGTGGCATGCTGTTCTTAGACCTTATTCAGGAAGGTAATCTTGGTCTTGTTAAGGCAGTTGAGAAGTTCGATTATACAAAGGGATATAAATTTTCTACCTACGCAACATGGTGGATAAGACAGGCTATTACAAGAGCCATTGCCGATCAAGCCAGAACAATTCGTATCCCCGTTCATATGGTTGAGACTATTAATAAGCTAATCAGAGTATCACGTCAATTGCTTCAGGAGCTTGGACGTGAAGCTACTTCGGAAGAGATAGCGGAGCAGATGGATATTCCGGTGGAGAAGGTTCGAGAGATTCTTAAGATTAGTCAAGAGCCTGTATCATTAGAGACTCCGATTGGTGAAGAGGAAGATTCTCATCTGGGTGACTTTATTCAGGATGATAATGTGCCCGTTCCCGTTGAGGCTGCAACACAGACATTACTTCGTGAGCAATTAGATGAAGTGCTTGAGACATTGTCAGACCGTGAGCGTAAGGTGCTTATCCTTAGATTCGGACTTAAGGACGGAAGGTCACGTACGCTTGAAGAGGTCGGCAAGGAATTCAATGTAACAAGAGAGCGTATCAGACAGATAGAGGCTAAGGCACTCCGCAAGCTTCGTCATCCTTCAAGGAGTCGTAAGCTTAAGGATTACTTAGAGCAATAGAACATGAGTGCAATTAGATTATCCGACCGTCTGATGATGGTCTACCGTCTCCTTGATATGGGAAATGTTTACGCTGATGTAGGCTGTGACCATGGTTACCTACCTATCAGACTTATAGAGGATGGTAAGTTTAAAAATGCTATAGCTATGGATATTAATGAGGGACCGCTAAGTAAAGCGGCTGATAATATTAATGCACATGGTTTATCTTTGGATATTGAGACAAGATTAAGTGATGGTGTAAAAGCGTTGTCAATCGGAGAAGCAGATGCTATAAGTATCTGTGGAATGGGTGGCAATGTTATGATGCATATTTTCGAGGAAGGACAAGAAGTACTTCGTGGCTTGGACACGATAGTGATTCAACCGCAGAGCGAGTACTCGAAGCTTCGCGAATATCTACGCCTTAAGGAGTATGCAATAGTAGATGAAGATATAGTAGTTGAGGACGGTCATTATTATTTTGCCTGGAAATTGAGCGCGACAGGGGGACGGGTTCCTTGTCGCGCTTTCTTAAGTGGTAGTGACTTGGATGAACAAATACGCGACAAGGAACCCGTCCCCCTGTCGCATCTGGATGAAAAAATACGCGACAAGGAACCCGTCCCCCTGTCGCACCTATCACCCATACTTCTTGAGCGTAAGAATCCAATATATAAGGATTATCTTATGCAACAGATGTTATCCATCGATAAAGCCATAGCGAATATTGAATCTAACGGTAATAAGCAATCTGCAAGATATGAAGAGTTAATTAGTGAGCGCAAACTAATTGATGAAAATATACGAATGTATTATAATAATGAGTAACAATGTTGTGACAGGGGGAATTAATTATGACAGTCCAAGACATTATTGATAAGCTGGAAGAACAATCACCGACTGAAGCAGCAATGGAATGGGATAATGTCGGTTTGCTTGTCGGAGATGCATCTAAGAAGGTTAAGAATATTTATATTGCACTTGATGCAACCGATGAAGTAATAGAGCATGCAATTGAAGCTAAGGCGGATATGCTCATTACGCATCATCCGTTAATATTTTCCGGAATGAAGAGACTGACCTCGGATGACTTTATCGGCAGGAGAGTTATTGCTCTTGTCAAGAATAATATTGCTTACTATGCGATTCATACTAATTTTGATGTATATGGCATGGGAGCATTGGCGCAAGAGGCGTTGGGATTATATGATGCACTTCCGCTTGTCATTTTGGAAGGTGAAGAGGGCATGGGTCGAATCGGCAATCTGCCGGAAGCCGTTAAGCTTAAGAAGCTGGCCGCTAAGGTTAAGAAGGACTTTGGTATTGAGGCAGTCAGAATATATGGTGATGGTGAGGCTAAAGTGCAGAAGATTGCTATAATGCCCGGCTCCGGTAAGGACGAAATTGATAATGCAATTAAGCAGAATGCAGATGTGCTTATAACAGGAGATATCGGACATCATGACGGTATCGATGCCGTTGCAAAGGGAATATCAATTATTGATGCCGGTCACTATGGCTTGGAGCATTTATTTATATACTATATGGCTGAGTTTTTGGATAGCAAAGGTCTTAAGATATCTAAAGAGCCGATTAACAATCCGTATACAATAGTATAGCTAAGTGCTGGCGCGACAGGTTTCTTGTCGCGCATATGCAAAGAGATAATATATGTTAATTAAAAGTGCGACAAGGAACCTGTCGCGCCGGAGAATTATTATGGGGAATACATACAAGATTACAGTCGACGATGTAACTAAGGAATACGCGGAAGGCACAATAATCGGCGACGTAGCTAAGGACTTTCAACCGGAGGATGAATATCCGTATATCCTCTGCGAATATAATAACAGATTAAAAGAATTCCACAGTCCGCTTACGGAAGATGGCACGATTCGCTTCCTTACATCTAAGGATAAGAACGGTCGTAAGGCATACAGACGAAGCGTAGTACTTTTGTTGCAAAAGGCTGTGTATGACACATACAAGAACAGCTACTATGATGTAAGAGTTCTCAGGTCTATCGATAATGGGTATTTTTGTCAGATTGTTTCAAGAGAGGATGACGGGATTACTCCGAATATAGTGCCTGTTGATGAAGAGACTATCACTAAGATTGAGTCTGGAATGAGAGAGCTTGTTGAGCAAGATTTGCCTATTGAAAAGATTGTCATGAAGACTAAGAAGGCAAGGAAGATGTTCCATGAAATGCATATGCCTGAGAAGGAGATACTGCTTAAGTATCGCCAGAGCGCTAATATTAACGTGTATAAGCTTGGCGAAGTATATGATTATTTCTATGGTTATATGGCTCCGTCTACCGGTCATCTTACTGCATTTGGAGTGACTGCATTTAATGAGGGATTTGTACTTAAATTTCCGAATAGATATACCGGTGAGATTGAAGCCTTTGAGCCATCCGTTAATTATTGTAAGGAATTGCAGAATTCAATTCGTTGCTCGCAAATGATTAATGTTGAGACAATCGGTGCGCTTAATGAGCGAATTGCCGCAGGACACGGCAGAGACATTATTCTTATTAATGAGGCGATGTTAGAATCATACATTTCTCATATTGCAAGTAAGATTGCCGAGAACCGCAGTAAGAAATTCATCATGATTGCAGGTCCGTCGTCATCGGGCAAGACAACCTTTTCTCATAAATTATCAACAATGCTGATGGGGTATGGTCTTAAGCCTCATCCGGTTCCGCTTGATGATTACTATGTTGACAGGGATAAGGTTCCGCTTGATGAATTTGGCAAGAAGGATTTTGAGTGTCTTGAGAGTATTGATGTTGAGCTGTTTAATCATGACATGCTTGAGCTTCTTAATGGTGAGAGGGTGCTTCTTCCTGAGTTTAATTTCAAGACAGGCAAGAGAGAATACAATAACAAATACATGCAGCTAGGTGATGAGGATGTGCTTGTTATCGAAGGCATTCACGGTCTTAATGATAAGTTGTCGCATAGCCTGCCGGTTGAGAGTAAGTACAAGATATACATAAGCCCGCTTACGCAGATTGCAATTGACGAGCATAATCCGCTATCGATGGTTGATATCAGACTTATTCGTCGTATTGTAAGAGATTCCAGAACCAGGGGAACGAGTGCACAGGGAACCATTGCTATGTGGGATTCCGTAAGACGTGGTGAGACTAAGAACATATTCACATTTATGGATTCGGCAGACTTTATGATTAATTCGGCGCTTATATATGAATTCTCAGTTCTTAAGGTGTATGCACTTCCGCAGTTATACGGCGTGCCGCCTGAGTCGCCTGAATATGCGGAGGCTAATCGTTTGATTAAGCTGCTTGAATACTTCCTTCCGCTTCCGGCGGATGATGTGCCTAACACTTCCATTCTTCGCGAGTTTATCGGTGGTGGAGCATATAGAGTTTAATGAAGTTGTCCGGTTGGCGAGACAACTTGTGAATTATATGTGAAATGTGTTATAATGGTAGAGTGTGTAGTATATAAGATAATCGCTACATGTAGTTATTCGACGAAGTCGAATGACTGCATGTAGAGGAAAGTCCGGGCTTCACAGGGCAGGATGCCGGATAACGTCCGGTGGAGGCAACTCTAAGGAAAGTGCAGCAGAGAGCAGACCGCTACCGCAAGGTAGTAAGGGTGAAAGGGCAGTGTAAGAGACTACCGCTTAACTGGTAACAGCTAAGGCATTGTAAACCCCATCCGAAGCAACTTCAGACAGAACTGTTATGGCGGCCCGCATAGGTTCAGGTAGAAGGCGAGCGCAATAGCGCTAAGGTGGCTGGCGACAGTCATCGTAGATAGATGATTATCAAATACAGAACTCGGCTTATTATATGCTGCATGTCCGCTTCGCGGACGTGCTGCACACTAGGTTTGTGCAGCGAAGAATATAGAGGAGAAGAATCATGAACGAAGAGAACAACACTAAGAAGGGAACAATGATCGCCATTATAGTAATAGCGCTTATTGTAGTGGCCGCAGCAATAATTACTCCTATTGTATTGCACAATATGGAGGTATCTAATAGGGAAGAAGATGTTGCAACAGCTAAGGAAATCGCTACTACGATTATTAAGGGCGCTCAGGAAAAGGCCGATATTGTAGTTGGAACGCCTGTTGCAGCAACGCCTGATACAGTACCCGGTATGAGCGAGCAACCATTCGCTAAGGGTAATGTTGTAGGTAAGGGTGAGCCATTTACTTACTACTATGTAAAGCAAGGTAATTCCTGTGCTATATATATAGGCGATGATAGGTCGTTTAATCTTAGTAATGAATCACAAGCGCAGCAATATGTGAATAAATAATAATTAGTTGGGGGTCGACATGAGAAGACAGCGTAAGAGAATGGGCGATATGCTCATTGATGAGGGGCTGGTTACACCCGAACAGGTTGAGTTCGGTCTTAAAGCCGCCAGAGAAGACGGCATTTTTCTTGGGGAAGAATTGATTAAGTTAGGCTATGTTACGCAAGACAGTATTGCGGATGCATTAGCCAATCAGCTAAGAATCCCCAGAGTACATCTTAATGAAGTTACAGTTAATGAAGAATTGCTTAAGAGTATCCCGGGTGAGACACTTCGTAAGCACACAATGATGCCTATTGATTATTCCCAGAATAATCTTAATATGGTGCGTGTTGCTATGTCAGATCCGATGGATATGAGAGCAATTGATGATTTTACAATTGTTACTAATCTGCAATTAGATCCTTGTGTTGCTACGGCTACAGAGATTGAATCAGCACTTGATATGTATTATTCGGATGCTGAGGCTCGTAAGGCTATGGAGCGATTCAAGGTTGAACATCGTAGGGAATTTGGTGAGCAAGAAGAACAGGAAGACAGAGTACTTGCGGATCAGGTTGATAATTCTCCGGTAGTACAATTGGTTCGCTCTATGCTTCAGCAGTCTGCCAGACAGAGAGCATCAGATATTCATATTGAGCCTATGGAGAATTGCATAAGAGTACGATTCCGTATTGATGGTGTTATGCATGAGAGATTTCGTTATGACCCGGAGATGGCAGATGCTATTACGGCTCGTATTAAGATTGTATCGGGAATGGATATTTCCGAGAAGCGTAAGCCTCAGGACGGCCGTATGTCGATGGTAGTAGATCATATCGAGTACGATATTCGTGTGTCTATGCTTCCGACTGTATACGGCGAGAAGTGCGTTATGCGTCTTGCACAGAAGAAGGCACTTAACAGAGATAAGAAGGAGCTGGGACTTACACCTGAAGATGAAGCTAAGTTCAATCAGCTTCTTAAGAACCCCAATGGTATATTCCTTGTTACGGGACCTACAGGTTCAGGTAAGTCAACGACGTTATACACCGTTCTAAATGAGCTTAATTCCGAAGATGTTAATATAATTACTGTTGAAGATCCTGTTGAGGCTAATATTACAGGTGTTAATCAGGTACAGGTTAATGTTAAGGCGGGACTTACATTTGCATCAGCCTTAAGATCAATCTTGAGGCAAGATCCGGATATTATCATGATTGGTGAGATTCGTGACGGTGAGACAGCAGAGATTGCCGTACAGGCATCTATCACAGGTCACTTGGTTGTATCTACGCTTCATACTAATTCATCAGCGGGTGCAATGAGTCGTCTTATAGATATGGGTGTTGATGCATATCTCTTAGCTGACTCTGTATTCGGTGTTATTGCACAGCGTCTTGTAAGGCGTCTATGTGATAATTGTAAGCAGGAGACAGAGGCTAGTGTAGAAGAGAAGCATTTGATGGGACTTCCGGAGGATAGACCATTTAAGATGTATAAGCCTTGTGGCTGTGACAAATGCGGACAGACAGGCTATGCAGGTCGTATCGGTGTATATGAGATTCTTACAGTAACTCCTCGAGTTAAGGAGATGATTCATAGGGAAGGCTCAGCCGATGATATTAAGAAAGTCGCTATAGAAGAGGGCATGGTTACGCTTAAGATGAACGCACTCGGATTAGTGCAACGCGGTGTTACTTCATTCCAAGAGGCGATGAGGATAACATTTGAGAATTAGTAGCATATTTGTTTCGCAAATGTGCTACACGTCGAACCCGTTCCGATTACAATCGGGTGAGACTCCTTATGAAATAGGAGATATATTATATGCCAGCAGCAGTACCACCACCAATGAACCTACAACCCGGAGAGCAGTTAGATCCTAAGCTTCAGAAGTTTGTACAGATTTTAACAGAAGCTAAGAGACTTAATTCATCTGACTTACACTTGGCACCGGCATCGCCCGTTATGCTAAGAGTAGACGGTGCGCTTGTGCCTATGCAGGGGATGGATTTTAAGCCGTTTGAGATTGATGAACTGCTTCGAGTTATGCTTGATAACACACAGCTTGCAGAGTTAGAGAAGAATGGCGAGATTGACTTTGCATATTCTGTGCCGGGGAATTAATGCATTCAGACAGCGTGGTACTTATGCAATTGCGCTTCGTATACTATCATTTGAAGTGCCTGATGTGAATAAGATAGGACTGCCTCAGTCAGTAATCAATCTTGCAGATAAGAAGAGAGGACTTGTGCTTGTAACAGGTGCTACAGGCTCCGGAAAGTCGACGACATTAGCTGCACTAATCAGCAAGATTGCAAAGACCTATGCTAAGACAATAATTACACTTGAAGACCCTATCGAGTATCTTCATCGTCATGGCAAGGGTATAGTATTGCAACGTGAGATAGGATATGATTCTTTGTCTTATGCTAATGCACTGCGTGCGGCACTTAGGCAAGACCCTGATGTAATTCTTGTCGGAGAGATGAGAGATTTAGAGACAATTAATACTGCTGTTACAGCAGCTGAGACAGGTCACTTGGTATTCTCTACGCTGCATACCAATTCGGCTGCATCTACTATTGACAGAGTAATAGATGTATTCCCACCTCATCAGCAACAGCAGATTAAGATACAGTTAGCAAGCGTATTACAGGGTGTTATAGCACAGCAATTGCTTCCTATGGAAGGAAGCGGAGGTAGAGTTGCGGCATTTGAAGTAATGCTTGCCAATCCTGCGATTGCCAATCTTATAAGAGAAGGCAAGGCATTCCAGATTCCTTCAACTATTCAGACAAGTAAGAAGGAAGGAATGATTACAATGGATGATTCAATATATAACCTGTATATGAAGGGAGTTATATCATCTGAGACAGCAATAAGCTATTCTCACGATCCTGTGGGAATGCAGCAGAAGGTTAGTTTCTACTAAACGTTGCGTTTGCGCGAAGCGCAAATGCTGCACGATATGCAACATCTTTGCGTAGCAAAGTGTTGCCGGGAACCGAGCCCTTTCCGACGCAGTCGGAATTATAATAGGGCGAGTCTCATTATAAACGGAGGAAATGTAAATGCCAGAATTCACTTATGTCGCACAAGACAAAGACGGCAAAGAGAAAAAAGGTAATATTGTAGCTGACAATGCACAGAACGCTGTGGAGATGGTATCCGCGGAGGGACTTGTAGTTCTTAGTGTAAAAGAAGCCAATATCTTAACAAAGAATATTGATATAACCATCGGTAATGCTACTAAGCCAAGAGACTTATCGGTATTCTGTCGTCAGTTCGTATCTATGCTATCAGCAGGTGTTACTGTTGTAGCAGCACTTGATATGCTTAGTGGTCAGACTGAGAATAAATACATGGCTAAGGCTATTGTGCAGGTTAGGCAGGATATTATGAAGGGTGAGACTTTAGCTAACGCAATGGGTCGTCATCCTAAGGTGTTCCCTGATATTATGGTAAATATGATTCGTGCCGGTGAAGCATCAGGTAAGCTTGAGATAGCATTTGAGCGAATGGCTGAGCATTTTGAAAAGGCTGCCGCTACTGCATCCGATTATAGTTGCAATTGTTAGTATCGTAGTTGGCGTATTTATGCTTGTTAAGGTTGTGCCAAGTTACATGGAGATGTTTGATTCCATGGATATGGAGCTTCCGGCACTAACAGTTGCAGTTGTTAACATGTCTAACTTCCTTGTGGATTATTGGTACATATTATTGCCGGTGCTTATTGCTATTATTGTGTTAATAGCAATGTTTAAGAAGACTGACGCTGGTAAATTGTTCTTCTCGAAAATTGCTATTAAATTGCCGCTATTTGGTAAATAACAGCTTGTTCATTATTCGCACGTACTTTGTCTACACTTATATATTCCGGACTTCCGCTTACGGAAGCACTTGACATTGTTGCGGATACTATGAGTAATGAGGTGTTCAAAAGGGCGCTTAAGAAGACAGCTGATGAAGTATCGCAAGGTATTCCGCTTAGTGTATCGCTTAAGAAGTCCGGCCTATATCCGCCTATGGTAGATTACATGATTGAGATTGGTGAGAATACCGGTGAATTGGAAGAGATGCTTGAGAAGCTGGCTGACTATTATGATGAAGAGGTTAAGACGACTACAGAGACGGTAATGGCAGCAGTTGAGCCACTTATTATCCTGGTTATGGCAGCACTTGTAGGTATACTTATTGCAGCCGTAATGAGCCCGATGATAAGTATGTACGAACAGATGGGTAACATGTAGTTATTTTGCTTCGCAAAATGACTACACGACGAGCCCCTTCCGACGAAGTCGGAACTAAAATGGGGCGAGTCTCATTATAAATGGGGCGAGTTTCATTATAATATATTTACATATCATATCGAAATTATGCTATAATATGGGTAGTGTGTTAATATGAGATCAATATGCGTGAATAGGGCACGTATTTTGATATAATAAATATTTATTATTAAGAGGGGGTTATACCCCGGAAAAGGAGAAAACGCGTATGAAAAAGTTAAACGAAAGACAGAATAACAAAGGTTTCTCCCTCGTTGAGTTAATCGTTGTTATTGCTATCATGGTAGTACTTGTAGCAGTTCTTGCTCCAGTATTCTCAAAGTATATCGAGTCTTCAAGAAGATCTACTGATGTACAGAATGCTAACTCAATCGCTGAGTCAGTTGTAGCAGATGTCGCAGATGGTAAAACATATAGTGGAGCAACTAAAGTTGTAAGTGGTACTCCTTCAGCAATTAAAGAAGATATACAAACAAAGGGCGACGCTGTAGATTCAAAACAAGATTTTTATTTTGAATACGATGCGAACACAAACAAAGCCATTGTATATGTAGATGGTGCTAAGGGTACTCAGACAGATGGAGTATGGTCTGGAGATCTTACTAATGAAAATAATGCGAAAGCATACAAGGACGCTGACAAAAATGGTTTTCCTAATTAACAATTATTAATTAATCACTAAATCCCTATTACACATCCACCCGTTGTGCACGATGGGTGGATGGAATGTGATTTATGTTGCATATGAGCGAAGCGCTTTTATTGCTGTATAGTACAATGTATAATCAATACTTATATTTTGTAGTGCATAGCAAATGTTTATATTTGTTGGGAGATTAGCTGCTTTTAAGTGACATATTATTTAGTTGAAGGGAGAGAGTTGGTTATGACTTCATCTGCAAAAGAATTAATGACACTGATGCCTGAGATGCCTAGCCTAATACCTAAACTTTCAGAGGATAAAGTGCAAGAGATTCTTAACATTCTGGTAGATGTTAAGCAGTCAAATAAAAATGGTGCAAGTCAAAGAGAGGTGCTTGCAAAACATAGAAGAGAACTTATTAAGTCTAGGAAATATGTAAGACCATCAGGTAGAACACATCGGGAAATTGACGAGGAGATTAAGGAGATGCGTAGTGACAGATTCTAATAGAGTGTTTTTTGACACTAACCCATTAATCTATTATTTAGAGGATGAAGGGGAATATGGCGAAAAAATTGCAAAATTTATGGACGATTACGCAGAATACTCTTTTGTGACTTCTTCAATAACTATTGCCGAGTATCTTACAGGTGTATACAAGAGTAATAGTTTAGATAAAGAAATTGAATTTAAGGAAATGATTTCTGATTATATGTTTGATGTGATTCCAGTGGACTGGGATATTGCAGAAGAGGCGGCTAGAATTAGGGGGAAGCACAGTGGATATAAAACGATGGATGCGTTACAACTTGCCACAGCAAAACTTTCTGGCTGTAGTATCTTCTTGTCAAATGATAAGCAACTTGAAGGTTATTCTGATGTTAGTGTTCTGACAATTGGTAAGATATGATATGTACAGTAGCAATTTTTAAAGAAGATGATATGTATATAGCCAAGGATTTGCGCACGAGTGTTGCAGACCAAGGTGATACTATTGATGAAGCTCTTGAGGGTCTCAAGGAAGCCTT
>CAJOIL010000046.1 GCA_905234525.1 uncultured Lachnospiraceae bacterium
GAGAGCTAATGCGATTACGATGATGTAGTCGCATTGGCTCTCCCGGATCCGTATCAGAAAGGGGATGCAGATGCTTGAGACCCCTATGAAATTACACCGTTCTCAAACACCTTCTATTCCGCGTAGTATAATTCATGTGAGGTATTCCTTATGATGATAGATTGCATAAAACAATAGAAAGCCAAGAGCCCGGCAATAGCGATGTATACATATAAAAAATGGTGTGGCGAACCGCATATAACCAATGCAGACCCACACCTTATAAAATCAAACTACTCTCTTCACTTCAAAATATCAAGAATTTCGCCAAAAAGACTAACAAAAAATACTTGACTTTTTATTTATCCTCCCATCTATGTCCACAACTATAGCATTGTAAAACACGCACTTCTATTCCGTTATCTTTACTTACTCCTCTGTTAATCCATTCATTAATTCTTTTCTAATAGCTTAACCCAATCTCTCCTCTATATACGCATTCTTCATTTCCGCCCAGCTGTAATCTATCATATACTCACCCTTATAGGCATTAATTGCATCAATATCGCCTTCGAGAAGCCTATAATAGTCGCAATCAATCAGCTCTCTGTTAATTGCTGTCTGTCTGTGCCGTCTAATCAGAACCTCTTCCATACCAATTGACCTTAGTGTACTGCGGATGTCATTAACAAGCACTCGAAGTCTGTTATGCTCAGCATCCTTATCAGCACCTTCTTGCCATAATGCAAGCGCTACATCGCCGTTAGTAACCGCAGCGCCTTCCCTATCGATAAGATATGCAAACAGCTCTTTGGATTTGTTCCTGGCAAATAAAAGCGGTTTGCCCTGATAGAACACATCAAAATAGCCAAAGCACTTAACAACGAGCTTATCTTGTGTATCCCCGGTCTCTTGCGGCACATATTCCATTTCATGCTTAATATCATCTACCGAAACAGGCTTAAGAAGATATCCGTGAGCCTTAATCTTGAATGCATCTATCGCATACTCCTCATAACCGGTAATAAATACAATTCTGCTTGACGGAGATATATTCTTAATCTTAACAGCCAACTCAATGCCCGATATACCCGGCATCTCTATATCGGAGAATACAACATTGGGTCTTAGCCCCTCTTCAAGAGCATCAAGTGCATATTTCCCTCTTGAAAATGTCTTAATTTCAGCGTCATTTACTGCTTTACCAACTGTCTCCTCCAGCTCTTCTAGTACACTTTTTTCATCATCTATTATGAAAATCAACATCCTAATCCACCTTCAATCTTATAGTTGCTTTTGTACCGTGTCCTATTTCCGAATCAATAATAAGCTCACCGCCCGACATATGTTCTATACGCTTCCTCACATTATTAATGCCTATATGTGAATCTTTATCAATTGTTTTATCTACATCAAATCCTGCACCATCATCTTCTACGGTCACTTCAACATTTTCGCCTACTAAACGTGTACTAATCGTTACCGCACCGATTCCGTCCTCCGTACCTCTTATTCCATGAGTTACAGCGTTCTCAACAATAGGCTGCAATGTAAGCGTAGGCAACCTAAAATCCGTATACTCAATATCATAATTAACATGAATATCATCACCAAAACGCAGCTCGATAAGCGAAAGATATCCCTTAACATGGTCTAATTCCTTAGTGAAGCTAATAGGATGCTTGGCAGTTATTGAATCCATATTATGCCTAAGGTATTCCGCAAACTGTCCTATCGATTCAGAAGCTTTATATGAATCCTTAATACATAATCTCTTAATTGTCGTTAATGAATTATATAGGAAATGCGGCTGTATCTGCGACAGCATGATATTCATCTTAAGGTCGGCATTTTCCAATTCCTTAATATGATATCTCTTGGTCTGTTCCCTTGTAATATAAGATAACATAAAAAACGCCGATATAACGGTACTTATCGCAATCAGATGAATGCCCTTGAATATGGCTTGAATAAGCATAGCAATTATGGGAAGAACTGCATATATAATAAAAGCTGTCTTCTGGCTTTTTGAAAGTCTATCCCTTTGCAAGAAAACTATTAAGAGATTAATGAAAAGTATAATTACCATCGGTATCATCTGTAAGGAATATAAGAAGCCTCGATAGTAAGAATTATCATCATTTACGACAAAAAGAACACCGGAAAACAAGTTATATATCTGCAATATAATATATGATATCCATAACAGAAATGCGACTATAAACGAAACTGACCTATACCACTTAATCACTCCGCTTTGATATAACAAAAAAGCCGTTGAAAGTATTACAAGAACAGATGCAAGTATTGCTTGCCCCGGCATAACTATCCTTGAAAGTATTACTGATATGTAATCATCGTTGTAAGTTACCAGTGTTCTTGTAAGAATACATATCATATACAGCGAAAGCGCAGAGAATAACACCTGGAAAAAACCTCTGGTGTTACTCTCAATGTTTCTCTCAATAAATGCTTGCATAAGACCTAATATGGACATTGTAAGCCCTGCAACCACGATAATAAGATTAATTATCCAAACGGCATCATCCATATATTACCTCGCAAAAGCCTCCGAATAGCAACGAAATACTTTTCATTACAACAAATATTCTCTAATCCGTTTTGCTTAGCTCCTCTTTCTTAGCCTTCCTGTCCGCCTTCTTTCTCTCAAGGTTACTTACAACCAACGTGCAGGAAGCATCACCTGTAATATTGACAACGGTTCTACCCATGTCAAATACCCTATCCACACCGGCAACAAGCGCTATACCGTCAAGCGGAAGACCTATAGATGTAAGCACCATTGTAAGCATAACAAGACTTGCACCCGGTACACCTGCTGTTCCGATTGATGCGAGTATTGCTGTAAATACAATGGTAAGCATCTGATTCAAGCTAAGATCAACACCATAGCATGTTGCTATGAATATAGCACATACACCTTGATGAATGGCTGTTCCATCCATATTGATGGTTGCACCCAGCGGAAGAACAAATGATGTTATATCTTTATCGGCACCCATCTTAATACAGCCCTTCGTATTAATCGGTAGTGTTCCGACACTTGATGAACTTGAAAATGCGAATAACATAGCCGGGATATGTTCTTTGAAAAATTTAATAGGGCTAATACCACCCAATGTCTTAACGGCTGTTGAATACACAATAATCATATGTGATATGTAGCATGCGTAAGCACATCCCAGCACCACTGCAAGAGAACCGATTATCTCCGGACCATTTACAGCTATGACGGGACAAATCAAGCAAAATACACCAATCGGCGACAGCATAAGAATCATCTCCATAATCTTCAAAAAGATTGCATTAAAAGATTCAATACCCTTAATTGCAGGAGCCGACTTCTCTTCGCCTACCAGTACTATAGCAAAGCCCAAGAGCACAGCCATAACAATAACCTGTAGCATATTAGCTTCTGTTAACGGCATGAAGAAATTGTTAGGAAATATGTTGACTAAAGTTTCCATAAATGATACGGATTCAGTCTCTGTAAAGCTAAGTCCCGATGTATCAAGTACAGGGAAAAAGCCTTTAAAGAGATTACCGCCCACAAGACCAATAACAATTGCTATAGCTGTTGTAATAAAGTAATATATTACGGCTTTAACACCAATTGAACCGACCTTCTTAATATCACTCATGGAAATAATTCCGGACATTATTGAGAAAAGTACAATCGGAACAACGATAAATTTAAGCAAATTTAAGAATATCGTACCAAAGGGCCTGATATAATTCTCAGCAATATCAGCGTTGCCCTGCATTAATATACCTACAATTATACCCAGAATGAGTGCAACCAGTATCTTTATTGAAAGCGGTATTTTTAATAATTTCTTCACTAATCAACTCCCCCTATTATTGTTTTCTCGCCTCTTTCTTCCGTTTTATATCCTTTTGAATTCAAATAATCTAATGCAATTATTGCTTATTTCTATTCCTAATATACCCTATTGCATAGCCAATGGCAACACCTATCGCAAGACCAATTACCACAGAAATAAATGCTATTATTGAAGTATAGAACCCATACAACCCCGATATTATCTTCATAACCAATACAGCAACAATTATAATAACTATTATTGCAAGAATAAGAATTACAATAGCTTTAGTCTTTTTATTGTCTTTCATAATATTTCACTCCTTATAGCACATTTTCCATAGTATCAGTAAGTCCTAAGTCCTTAAAGTTATACCCGTCAGCAATCAAGCCCTCTATGTCCTTCTTTGCCGACAAAAACAAATCAGCGTCATTATAGATGTCAGCCATCTTGAAATTCATCTCGCCGGACTGTCTTATACCCATGATATCGCCGGGACCGCGCATTTTCAAGTCTTCGTTGGCGATAAAGAAGCCATCGTTACTTGTATTCATAATCGATAAACGCTTGTTAATCTCTTCATCATCGGAGGAATCAATAAATATACAATAAGATTGTGCGCTTCCTCTTCCGACACGACCTCTTAGCTGATGAAGCTGTGCAAGACCGAAGCGATTGGCGTTTTCAATCATAATTGTAGTGGCATTGGGATTATTAACGCCTACCTCTACTACCGTTGTTGAGATTAGTATATCGATTTCACCTAAAGCAAAACGATTCATTATATCATTTTTCTCAGAAGGCTTCATTTTGCCGTGCAATATTTCCACGCGTATATCAGAAGGTATGTATTCTAAAAGTTTATCCTTATAATCAAGCACATTTTCTGCTTCCGTAATCTCCTTCGCTTCTACGAGCGGACATATTATATATGCCTGATGACCCTTTTTAATCTCGCCTAAAATGTGCTTATAGGACTGCGGTCGCATATTTTCCTTAACAACACAATTCTTAATCGGAAGCTTCATTTTAGGCACATCCTTAATAATAGATTGTTCCATGCCAAGATAAAGTATCATTGAAAGTGTACGAGGTATCGGTGTTGCAGACATTACAATTGTAAAAGGACTGATTCCCTTACTACTAAAGGCTTCCCTTTGCTTAACTCCGAATCTGTGCTGTTCATCGGTTATTACAAGTCCGAGATTGTTATATTCGACCTTTTCTTGGATTAGCGCATGCGTACCGACTATAAATACTGACGCTTCTAAGGTAATTATCTCATTAATCTCTCTTCGCTCACTTGCCTTGGTAGAGCCTGTAAGACAAACAACCTTATAATCTAATCCGAATTCATCTATCATCGAAGCAAAATCGTTAGCGTGCTGTCTTGCAAGAACCTCAGTCGGAGCCATAATGGCAGCCTGATATCCGTTGCTTACCATGTAAAGCATAGCCAAGAATGCCACTATTGTCTTGCCTGAGCCGACATCTCCTTGAATTAAGCGCTGCGTAATATACTCACCGTTAAAATCCTGCTTTATATCATTTAAAGCGTTCATTTGGCCTTCTGTGAGCTCATACGGTAGCTTCTTAATAGTATCATCCACTTCATCATAGCTTTTAAGACTAATATTATTCTGAATCTTAACGGCATTTGCGTTATTATACTCCACACTAAGTACAAAGCGGAATATTTCATCATAGGCCAATCGTTTTCGTGCCTCTACATAATCAGCATACGAACCGGGCCTATGAATAGCCCTTATCGCTTCTAAGTATGTCATAAGCTTACCCGCTTTTATTATTTTTTCCGGTAAATGTTCATTTAATTCGACATCGCTTAAGACATTCTCAACCGACTTAATAAGAAAATTATTGGAAACACCCTTTGTAATAGTATATATCGGATACGGCTTAGCGCATAGATTCTCATATTCTCGAGGCTGATACACCTCGGGCTGTTCCATCTTATAACGACCGAATTCTTCAATCAAACGTCCGAAGAACACTATAGGTGTACCTACATACAGCTTATTCCTGATAAATGACGTACGAAACCATACAAGCTCAACCTGAAGATTATTCGTATATCCGAAAGCGGATACAACATCAAATCGTCTTGTCTTCTTGAGCTGTGCGCCTTTATTAAGACGCAAGGTCACAGCAATCTTATCACCAACATGATTATGTAATTCTTCTTCGGCTACGGGAGGTTTGTACATATAATATGTACGAGGAAAATTAAGGAGTATATCACCAACGGTGTATACTCCTAATTTCTTTAAGCTATTCGCCTTGCTATCGCCTATTCCTTTAACCGAAGTAATAGGTTCGTTTATGTTCATACTTACTCCACTGATGCTACGTAATAATATACAGGCTGTCCGCCAGGCTGAACCTCAACCTCAAGAGAATCAAAATCCTCTTCAACCTGTTTGCCAAGGGCAATTGCATCCTTTTCCTTTACTTCATCACCGTAGTAAATGGTTATAATTGCAGAAGAATCATCAACCATTTCTTTAAGCATATCAAGGAAAACCTTATTCATATCTTTATTAACAGCAAGTATACCCTTGTCACCGATTCCCATGTAATCGCCTTCTTTGATTTCTTTGTCATCGATTACGGTATCTCTTACGGCATATGTAACCTGGCCTGTCTTGACATTGCCTATTTCTTCTTCCATACGCGATTGATTATCTTCTACCGATTGGTCCGGAATGTAATTAATAAGTGCCGTAATTCCCTGTGGAATCGTTGTTGTGGGAAGAACAATTACATTCTTATCTTCACATATGCTTGCTGCCTGGTTGGCTGCAAGAATAATATTCTTATTATTGGGAAGAACAAATACATTCTTAGCATTAACCTTCTCAATGGCTGATAACACATCATCTGTTGAAGGATTCATTGTCTGACCGCCTTCAATGATGAAATCGCATCCAAGCTCTGTAAATATTGAGTTAAGTCCCTCACCTATGGAAACAGATACAAATCCCATCTCCTTAGCGGGCTCTGACGGTGCTTCTGCAGTATTATCAGATGTATCTGAGCTTGTCTGATCAGCTATTTCTGATGCGGCTTTCTTACTTGACTCAGCATTAACTGTCTTCGTGTACTCAGTCTTAATATTCTTAATATCGATATTGGTAAGAACACCTAATTCAGTAGACTTACTTATAACCTCTCCAAGCTCATCTGTTCTGATGCTTATTGTAATCTCACTGCCATCCCAATTAACTCTGACTCTGCCGCCGAGCGCTTCAAGAGTAGATTTTAATTCCTGCTCCTTCTTATTGGTAAATGAGCCGTTAAGTGTAATTGTGTAATCACAATGGTATGTATATTGAACAACATCAGGTTCTTCCTTCTTGGCTGATTCATCTTCACCGATTGTAAGCTTAACATCCTTACCGATTAAATAATCATATCCGCCCTGAAGCACACATACAAGTCCTTGTCCGCCGGAATCAACAACGCCTGCTTGCTTAAGCACAGGAAGCATATCAGGTGTCTTAGATAATGTAAGCTCAGCCTCCTTAATAACCTCATCTGCAAAGTATACGATATCATCCGTAACCTCTACCATCTCAGCGGCTTTATCTGCGGCGCCTCTTGCAACTGTAAGAATTGTTCCTTCCTTAGGCTTCATAACAGCCTTATAAGCAGTCTTGACGGCTGATTGCATTGCTTCGGCAAGTACATCTGTTGTTAGCTCATCGCTTTTACCGATAACCTTACTAAAGCCTCTGAAGAGCTGTGATAAAATAACACCTGAGTTACCTCTTGCTCCTCTTAGGGACCCACTGGATATTGCCTTAGCCAATGTCTTCATAGTGGGATCCTCTAATTCTGTAACAGCCTTAGCCGCTGACATTATTGTCATACTCATATTAGTTCCCGTATCACCGTCCGGCACAGGGAATACGTTGAGCTCATTAATCCATTCTTTCTTCGATTCAAGATTATTTGCCCCGGCAAGAAAAGCATTGGCAAATTGTGATACGCTGACTGAATTAATCTCCTTCATTCAATGCTCCTCCTTAGTCAATTACTCTTACGCCTTCAACATGAACGTTAATCTTATCAACCTTCATTCCGGTAAATTCTTCAACTCTGTACTTAACTGTCTCTCTGAGATTATCTGTTACGGTAACAATGCTGACACCATACGAGATAATAATGTGAAAATCAAAAGATATCGAATTGTCTTCGTTGATTGTTACATTGATTCCATGATTAAGATAGTCTTTCTTAAGAAGCTTAACAAGACCGTCCTTCATGTTAACAGCCGCCATTCCGACGATTCCGAAGCACTCAACTGCTACAGCACCTGCGTACATGGCAATTACATCTGTATCAATAATGACTTTACCGTACTTGGTATTTATTTGTCCTTGCATAATGAACCCTCCGTGCTATTCTATATAATATGTATCTTATTAACATATACATTGCACAACACTATTATTATATACGTTTTAACCGAAAATACAATGTAGATTTTGTTAATGTTGCAAAATTTATGAAAAGTAATAAATATATTATTAAAAAAAGGATTTTCTTGTATATTTTTTCATAGAATGCTACATAAAATAACACTTGTCATAATGTGATATTTATGGTAGTATATGAGCGTTGCGATTCGCTAAAAGTGTGAATTGAGTATAGAATAAGGAGGATAGAATAATGGCTAAATGTGCAGTTTGCGGTAAAGGCGCTCACTTCGGTAATAACGTAAGTCACTCACATAGAAAGACTAACAGAATGTGGAAATCTAACATCAAATCTGTTAAATGTATTGTTAACGGAACACCTAAGAGACAATATGTATGTGCTGCTTGTCTTCGTTCAAATGCTGTAGAGAGAGCGTAATTTATCATAACATATATAGAAAAGCTAAGACCTGCGTAAGTCAAATGATTTACACAGGTCTTTATTAATCTAATAGAAATTTATAAATAGGAATTACTTCAATTGATAAATTATTTGTATTAATTATATCTTCCTCTTCTTTTGTCACTATAATTAGTCGCATAGTTTCTTCTGTCTTTTTTGCAAATGACACAAGACTTCTAACTTCTCTTTCCCTTGCTTTTTCTAGATTATAAGCTACTTGAATAGCTAGATTTTCTTCTGGGAGATAAAAATCAATATCAATTCTTGTTTTAGCAGATTTATAATAATACAATTTATCATCATACCTACGCTTTAGATATACTGCAACAGTATTTTCTAACAAAGCAGATTGTTTATCTACTAGAAACAATGACAAAAGACCATTATCATAAAAGTAAAACCTTGGAGTACTTCCCTTTTCTGCAAACTTAGAAGCATAATTAGCGTTTCTAAACAAAAGATATGCATTCTCTGAGTAAGATGTATATTCTATCATAGAATCAGTTGATGTCTTGATTCCTGTAGCTTTTACATTTCCGGCTAATGTATTAAATGAAATCTCATTCATTATTGTTTCTGCTATTTTCTTTATCATAAGCCGTAGAGCCAATTTATTATTTACAGTTTCACGTTCTATAATGTCACCTAAAAGAACCTTCTCATATACGCTCTTAATATAGTCTCTCTTATTAAACAAAAGCTGTGCTTCTGGGAATCCGCCATTCAAAATGTATTCATCACACTCTTTTCGGATTTTTGCATTTTTAGAAGTTGTCAGTATGGCATTTTCATCGCAATCTACTTTCTTAAATCTAAGTATTTCTCTAAATGAAAAAGGCATAATCATCTTGGATAGATATCTTCCTCCAAGAACTTTTTCCATTTCTGAGCTAAGCATTTTTGCATTACTTCCTGTAATATATACATGCTTTTTTTGATCAGCCATTCTCCTGGCAAAGTGTTCCCATCCCTCAACAATTTGTATTTCATCAAAAAAATAATAGATTTCACTTTCATCTGTCAATTCGTAGGCAGTAGCAATAATGTCATTAAAATCATCCTTATTAAAGCCTAATAATCTATCATCTTCAAAATTAACATAAATAATCTGTGACCATTTACATCCTGATTCTACCAAATCTCTTGCTATTTTATATAAAAGTGTAGATTTCCCTGCTCTTCTGAGACCGACTAAAATATAATTGATATTCTCCTCAAAATAATAATCACGATTGACAATCTTTGCATTTTGTATTATCTCAATTTGCTCTAAAATAACCTGTTTTAGTATATTATGCTCCATAGTCAGCTCCAATTATCGTATAGACAAGATAATATTTATGTTATTTTATCGTGTACATACGATAATGTCAAGTCTATTTATCTTGTGCTAACGCCCACACCCCCACACTATATTAACTAAAACTATTTTTGCGTCTTCAACTCTTATTTGTTTCTTGTTTTTTTTCATTATCTTCCTCTGCATCTAAGTTTTAAGTGGCATTGGGACCGTCCCCTGTCAACTTTATACTACGAAAGCACCTTTACCACTTCATCAGCAAACTTATCCGGATTGTCCGATATAAGCATATGTGTACTGTCGTCAAAAGGTATAGCTGTAAATTCTGTCTTAACATGCTCCTTATACCAATCTGATAGCTTCGGACTGAACAAAGACCCGGGAACGGCATAGAAATAATAAAAAGGCACACTGATATTCTCTATACTGCTACGATAATCCTTTGATTTCATTGAAACGGACAGTGAAGTAAGCGTCTTTTCATCGCACTTTGACAATGTTTCTTTTAGGGGTTTTTTAAGCAGGAACCCCGGCACTTTCTTAAGCTTGGGAATAGCTGCAGTCGCAAACACTTTATATAATGAGTAGAAATCCTTGCCGGCTTCCTTCTTCATATCTTCCTCTGTATACTCACCCTGATACAGACCAAGCTTCCACTCGTTATCATTCAACTGCTTAGGCGTCATATCGCATAGAACTACCTGTCGTAATGCATCGCAACCATAATTTGACATATAATTCATTGCAACTCCTGCGCCCATAGACCATCCAAGCAAAGTGATGCCGTGCAAATCAAGACCTTTGATCAGTTCGTCAAGGTCGCTTGCCAATGTGTCCATTGTCACATTATCACGATTAGCTTCTTTACTCAATCCATGGCCTCTATGATCATAAGTGATACATCTTGCATTTTCACTTATCTTAGGAACAGCTTCAGCAAAAACCTCATGTGTGCTGGACCAGCCATGCATCATTACAATAGTGTTATCCCCTTTTCCTGTATCTTCATAATAAATCTTTTCTCCGTTACTCAAACTCACAATTAATCCCTCCTTATCTTTTTCCATATAACGACATTATACAATAATGTATGGGGAATATCTATGAAAAAGAAAAACCGAATTCCCGCCATAACAATGCAAAATCCTTTGTTTTATATTCAACTGTATGTTATACCATAATTTACGAAATATACCCATAATACCTTAAGCAAAGTGTTGTTATATCATCAAATTGCTCTGCATCCCCCATGAAT
>CAJOIL010000047.1 GCA_905234525.1 uncultured Lachnospiraceae bacterium
AAGCCGCTGCATTAGGGTCTAAGGGATTAGCCTCATTACCCATTGCGCCTGCATTTGCTTCATTGCCGGCAGTTGTGTTATAGGTTGTGTTTGAAGTATTTAAAGACGAATTTAATTCATCTGCATCTTGACCGGAAGGCGAAATTGTAATTCCCAGCACCACTCCGGCTACAGTTAAGACAACAACAAGTGCAGCTATAATTATTTTTATGTTCTTTTTATCTTTGAAGAAATTATTCATAACTATTACCTATGAAAAAAGCTCCGTAAGGAGCTTAAACAATGTGTCTCGCCCATTTTAGTTCCGACTTCGTCGGAAGGGGCTCGACGTGCAGCACTTCGACTATGTCGAAATGCTGCTTATCTCATACCATGACAGAACTTGTATTTCTTACCGGAGCCGCAAGGACATGGTGCATTAGGACGAATCTTCTCTTCCTTACGTCTTACAGGTCCTCTTGCGTTTCCTTCGTCTGACTTATTGGTTCCTGTCTCCTTAGCAACCTCTTCACGCTCAGGCTTTTTCTCAATTCTGACTCTGTAAAGCATCTGAACAGTATCGTGGCGAATATTCTCATTCATGGCATCTACCATGTCATAGCTTGCCATCTTATATTCATCGACGGGATTACGTTGAGCATAAGCGTACATACCGATACCCTGCTTCAATTGCTCCATATCGTCGATTTCATCCATCCATTTCTGGTCTATTACACGAAGAAGTACGACACGCTCTATCTCTCTGAATTGATCCGGCTCATCAAACTCTGCTTCCTTAGCATCATACATTGTATATGCTTGCTTTAAAAGCTTCTCCTTAAGTTCATCTACGCTACTAACATCCTCAAGTGTTGATGCATCAAACTTAGGAAATGGAATAACCTCGCGAATTACGGTATTCATCTCGCCAAGGTCCCACTCTTCAACAGGAACCGAATCAGAACAACACATATCAATTGTCTCTTCAAGCTCTGTCTTAACCATGTTAAGAATTTGTTCCTTCATATCCTCACCCGCAAGAACTCTCTTACGCTGAGAATAGATAAGCTCTCTTTGATCGTTCATTACCTGATCGTACTCAAGCAAATTCTTTCTTATAGCGAAGTTGTTAGACTCTATCTTCTTCTGGGCATTTTCAAGTGCATTGCTGAGCATCTTATGCTGAATCTCATCCGTCTCATTAACACCGAGCGAATTAAATACAGTCATTAATTTCTCTGAACCGAAGAGTCTCATAAGATCATCTTCAAGCGAGATATAGAACTTAGACTCACCGACATCTCCTTGACGACCGGAACGACCTCTAAGCTGGTTATCGATACGCCTTGCTTCGTGACGTTCTGTACCGATAATCTTAAGACCGCCTGCTGCTACCGCATCCTCATCAAGCTTAATATCGGTACCACGACCTGCCATGTTAGTTGCGATAGTTACTGCACCGTGCTTACCCGCTTCTGCGATTATCTGTGCTTCCTTCTCATGATACTTTGCATTAAGTACGTTATGAGGAATACCTTCCTTGCGAAGTCTTCTTGAAATCTCTTCCGATACATCAATTGTAATTGTACCGACAAGTACCGGCTGTCCTTTAGCGTGGCTTTCCTTAACATCCTCAATTACCGAAATATATTTACCATTCTTAGTCTTATATACGGCATCATCATGGTCGACCCTAATCATCGGTCTGTTAGTCGGAATCTCAATAACATCCATTCCGTAGATATCTCTGAACTCCTGCTCCTCTGTAAGACCGGTACCTGTCATACCTGCCTTCTTCGCATACTTATTAAAGAAGTTCTGGAATGTAATCGTAGCAAGAGTCATTGACTCTCTCTTAACCTTAACATGCTCCTTAGCCTCAATCGCCTGATGAAGTCCGTCGGAATAACGACGACCCGGCATGATACGACCGGTAAATGAATCTACAATTAAAATCTGGTCATCCTGAACAACGTAGTCCTGGTCCCTATGCATGAGGTTGTGCGCTCTTAATGCTAAGATAACGTTATGTTGAATCTCAAGGTTCTCAGCGTCAGCCAAGTTATCAATCTTGAAGAACTGCTCTGTCTTCTTAACACCCTCAGCCGTAAGACTTACAACCTTATCCTTCTCGTTAACAATGAAGTCTCCCGTCTCATCCTGAACAACACCCATGATGGCATCCATCTTAGAGAATTCGGGAAGGTCTTCACCTCTTTGCAGCTGACGAGCAAGTACATCGCAAGCCTCATACAGCTTAGTGGATTTACCTGATTGACCTGAGATAATAAGCGGTGTACGCGCCTCATCAATAAGAACCGAGTCAACCTCATCGATGATTGCATAATTAAGACCGCGCTGTACAAGCTGATTCTCGTATACAACCATGTTATCTCTTAAGTAATCAAATCCATCTTCATTATTGGTAATATATGTAATGTCTGCTTCATATGCTTCTCGACGCTCATCACGGTCCATATCACTTAATACCGGCTTACAGGTAAGTCCCAAGAATTCATGAATCTGACCCATCTCTGTAGCATCACGCTTAGCTAAGTAATCGTTAACCGTTACGATATGAACACCCTTGCCCTCTAAGGCATTAAGATATGCCGGTGCCGTAGCAGCTAAGGTCTTACCTTCACCTGTCTTCATTTCAGCAATACGACCTTGGTGCAAAATAATACCGCCTATAAGCTGTACTCTGAAGTGCTCCATTCCGGTAACTCTTCTTGACGCCTCTCTGACTGTTGCAAATGCTTCTACAAGAAGGTCGTCTAATGTCTCACCCTCGCTTAAGCGCTTCTTGAATTCATCTGTCTTAGCCTTAAGCTCATCATCTGAGAGCGCCATCATTGTATCGCGAAGTGCTTCTATCTCATCTACCTTCTTCTCAACTATCTTAATCTCTCGCTCCGAATGTGTGCCAAAGATTTTATCTATTAAACTCATGCTCTAACTCCTTACTATTTCTTCTTCTATAAGAAATACCTACTTATCCATCTTTACAATCAAATAATGATTATAGCAGAAATATACAAAAAACTCTACTTATTATATGTAAAAGAATCATATTATAGGCTCAAGTTGTCTGACAATTTCGACATCTTATCGTCAATTTTTGACAATTTAAAAATTTTTCATAAATTTTCAAATTTCTTATTGACAAATAGGCGAATTGATAGTATTATTTATTTATCAACAAAACAGACAAGTAAGCCACTTAATTATAGGTGGTGAGTTGGTTGTCAGGTAGGACTAATAAGTATTGTGGATCAGGTATAACCGGCGATGATGTAGAGATATCGTGGACAATACTTTTAGAAATAAGAGCAGACCGGAAGTTGACCTAAGATGTAAGTAATAATTGAATATAGTTTTTGTAGTATAGTTAGTAAGACGAGCATCAATTAGTGAGGATTGGATGAGTCGTCGAAGGATTGGATCTTAGGTCGACAGGTCGCTTGAGTAGGACCTATCAGGTAACCGATCCAACGGGGAGAGGTTATATAATGAGAATCTAAGTAAAGGAGGTACGGACCACCAGCATAGGTAATAGTAGAACGGAGCCGAGCTCAACCGGTGAATGTTGAGACCTTATTCGACGAAGATGTGAAGCCAACTTTTAGATAGAAGCTATTTGAGCTGAGCCGTAGGGCGAGAGAGTGAAGTTAAAAGGATTGAAGCATAGGGAATTGAGTAAGAGACAAGATTTAATTTAATATAGATTATTGAATTGAATATTGAATTTAATAAAGGAGGTACAGTCCATTGGACAGTGTAGAGCAATCATTCTAAGAAGGGGTATCTGATTGGTGACGAGAAAGCCGGTAGATATCCCTTCTTTATTTGTGTGTATGTATATGCCCTCGAACCAAGTACCTCTCTTCCAACTAAGCATACGCGGGGTGTTTACAGTAAGGTCTTGGCCCTTAGTCTTTGCAACGTCTCTAACAGCAGATCATCTCGACACCATCTTCCGTTACAAGCACCTGGTACTCCCACTGTGCAGACGGTGAGCCATCAAGTGTCGATACTTCCCAGCCGTTAACGGGATCTGTCTTAATTGAGTGCTTACCCATATTAATCATTGGCTCAATAGTGAACATCATACCGGGCGCCATTATCATTCCTTCACCGGGATTAGTTACATAGCTTACCCATGGCTCTTCATGGAAATCAAGTCCTACGCCATGACCTCCTATTTCCCTAACTACGGTATAACCGTTCTTATGAGCATGCTCCTTAATTACTGCACCAACATTTCCAATAGGCTCCCAGGGCTTAACTTCCTTAAGTCCTATATCACAGCACTCCTTAGTGATCTCCACAAGTCGCTTCTTATCCTCTGAGACATCGCCGATTAAGAACATGCGAGATGCATCTGCATAATAGCCATCAAGAATTGTTGTGCAATCTACATTGATAATGTCACCGGATTTAAGTACAACATCATCTGACGGAATTCCATGACACACCTGATCGTTAACAGATGTACATACGCTCTTGGGAAATCCCTCGTAATTAAGTGGCGCGCATATCCCGCCCAATTTCTTGGTGGTTGAGCTAACTAAATCATCTATCTCCTGAGTTGTCATTCCCTCGCTGATAACCTTAGCTACCGCATCCAAGCATGCCCTATTAATCTTGGCAGCTTCCTTAATGCCCTCAATCTCCACAGGCACTTTAATAAGGTCATGGTCGGGCACCTCATAACCCTTCCTATAGAACGTATTAAGCTTGTTATCAAATGCCTCGTGACACTGCTTATATTTCTTGCCGCTAAGACACCAGCATGGTGAATTTCTTCCGATTTTCATAAATTACCTCACATTCTTCTTCTTGGAATCAGACGTCCATCCGTTAATAAAGCTTGTCTTATTATGATGAAGCGTTATCTCTCCGAAGACAAGCTTCTTATAATTATCATCTACTTTAATCTTGTATTCATTGTCTCTCATTTGCTTGTATTCATAGCCATCAAAGTCATATTCAAAATCATTAACGCCCTTCTCGGCCGCCAGCTTGCGCTGATACTTCTCACCTAATGCGATACGCTCGAAATTCTCATCAATCTCTTCCTTAGATACCGGCAATCTCTCCAACTGCTCATCATATAAATCTTCCCAGAAATCAGCATGCGCAAACTGTATCTGTGCCCTCTCTTCATCTGTCAAGGTTATGCCTTCTTGAATTGCCCTATCATACATTATCCTATCATGCACCGCCATATCCATCGCGGTCTCTGCAGCCTGTACGGATACGAACTTACCATTTAAGTAACTATTCCACCAATCCTTTGGCGATTCGGGATTATACACTCTTGCGTCACGCTCGACCTTTTGCTCGATATACAGCACATAAAAAGAGAGCTCTCTATATAGGAGAGCCTCTTCATTGATTGTAACAGCCGTATCATCAAGATGTTCTGTAAACTCAAACGTCTGTCTGTTCTTATAACCTCTATATCCAATATAACCTAATGCTATTGCTACTACAATTACAATTGGAATAATGATTAATAATTTCTTCTTCATTATACAAGTCTTCTGATTCCAAGTATCGGCTTGCAGGTTACACTTCTGTTATTGGTGATGCCGGCTCTTGTGCTTTGAGCCTCTACGATACCACCACTGCCGTCATAGATAGCTACGTGTCCGCTGTATACAACAACATCGCCTGCCTGAATGCTATCTAAGGTTACTGCTTGTCCCACACCTAAGAATCCATCGGAAGTAAGTCTTCCGTAATCTATTCCGAAATGCTGATATACTCTATATACAAATCCCGAACAATCGCAGCCTTCTGTTAATGATGTGCCACCCCACTTGTAAGGGTTACCGATAAATTGGCTTGCGTATGATACAACAGCGCTTCCGCTCTTGCCTGTAGCGGGTGCGGGGTTCTTGCTTCCTCCGCTGCTGCCTCCGCCTGATACAGATGACGCATTAGACTTCTGTTGGGTTGTAGAATTAGCCGCCTGTGCTTGTGCCGCTTGACGAGCCGCCAATTCACGAGCCTTAGCAAGCTGTGAATCAAAATCTGCAACCTGTGTCCTCTTAGTTGCTATCATAGAATTAAGTGATGCCTTCTGGGCAGATAATCTATTCTGCTGCGCTTGAAGCGAAAGCTTCTCTTGCTCAAGTCCTGCCTTGAGAGATTCGATTTGCTTAATCATTACCTGATATTCTTCAAGCTGAGTTCTGTCATACTCATATACTGTATTGGCATACTCAACTCTATTGATGAATTCCGTAAGACTTCCCGACTCCAAGAAGATAGTAATGATATCATCATCGCCCTTCTCGTACATATATTTCATGCGGACCTTCATCTCTTCGTACTTGGCATCCGCTGCCTTCTGCGCTTCCTTGATGTCCTGCTCGGCATCAGCAATATCATTATTAGTCTGAGAAATGCTTGACTCTAATTCGTTAATCTCTGTAAGCACGCCTACAAGCTCCGAATCAAGTGAGCTAATCTCATTCTGAAGCTGTTGCTTCTCTTGTGTTAACTGCGATACACTCTTAGCGGCATATGCCATATTAGATGATGTAACAAGTCCTATCATTACAAGACCGGTTACCGCCAATCTGATTACATGTCTCTTTCCCTTGGAAATGTGCATATATGTGCTCCTTTCCTCTTAAAAAAACTCCATTAATTATAATATTATCGACATATTTTTGTCAAATCTTAACCCTTTTCCTAACAAATTTAATCATTTTCTTCACTCTATCCATTATAGTTTCTTTGAGCGCTACACATTTATCGGCAATACAAAGAATCCACGCTTCCTTACTCTTAGGTATGTGCGTCAGATTAAGCGGCCACATATGACTCCTTATCACTTCATACACTTCATCATTAACACCGAATACCTCTCTTGCATTATCCGCTGCGGAATCAGCATGAATAAAGCCATGATTCTCGCGAATACGCCAGAACGGAACACTTAGCTTGTCATGCCAATCATACAAATAAAAATCATGAAGCAGTGCCGCCGGTATCAGTATACTTTCATCAGCATGTAGATGAAGCCTTCTGTTAATAAGATAGCTAAGCTTCGTTACCTGCAGCACATGAGCAAAGGTCGTTGTATCACCGTGCTGTATGTACTCCTTCATGCTCTGGACCTTCGGATGCTTGATATAATGTTTAATTAATTTATTAAATCGTTTTTGTTCTCTGCGAGTCATTACCCGGTCACTCTTACATATCAGAAAAAATTCAGAACCGATAGCACTTGCTATGGTTCTGAAAAATTATCCTACTCGATTATTCTCTTTAACAAATTCCACAAAATCTTCTTGAGGAACAGGCTTTGAGAAATAGTATCCTTGAATATAATCACAGCCTATACTCTTAAGATATTCATATTGCTCCTTGGTCTCAACTCCTTCGGCAACAACCATAGAGTCCATACTGTGAATAACATTTTGCATCTTCTCAAATACTTCCTGCAATCTCTCTTCACCCGTAGAATACTGTGTCATCTCCTTATCAAACTTAACAATTCTAAAGTCGGATGTAACCATTCGCTCGATATTGGCATAGCCTGTGCCAAAGTCATCAAGTGCGAGTGCATAGCCTCTCTCGCCAAGTGCCGCAAGGTTCCTCGTAAATACCTTAGGTGAATAGTTAGATGCTGTCTCAGTAACCTCCAAGCACAGGTACTTCGGATCGATGCTGTACTTGCCGACTATTCTCTCTACTGTCTCAATAAAGTCCTTCTGCAAACACTGAATAACAGATAAGTTAAGCTCGATATAATGAAGTCCTAATTCTTCCATATCATTCTCTGAAATGAACTTACATACCGTCTCAAGTACAAAATTGCCGATTGCAACAATTGTACCGTTATTCTCGGCAATAGGGATAAATTCTCCCGGAGAAATCGGACCAAGCTCCGGATCCGTCAAACGAACAAGCGCCTCTGCTGTAACAAATGTATCTCTGTCAAGATCTCTGATCGGCTGATAATATACCTCAAAGGAATTATTCTTAAGTCCGCGCTCAATTGCCGTCTCAACCTGCTTCTCTCTGATGCGCTCATTAATATGACCTGCACTACGCTCCATCTTCGCGAAGTATCTGATTGCGGCAACTATATTGTCAAAATCATCTATATCATCCGGGAAATCAATATGTGTCATTAAGATATCACAAGAAATATCAAGTCCTTCAACATCCCAACTGTTATCAAGCTCAGCATATAGCTGCTTAGTCAGCTCCCCGGAATCACCATCAGTATTAAGTATTGCGATTGTAGACTCACTTATTCTGAAGCATCGACCAAGCTTAAAACGATTACCTATATAAGAGGCAATATTCTTAGCAAGTGCAGTCGTATTATTATTGCCAAATGTATCGGACAACGCCTCGAAGTTAGACATCTTGACAAGTATTATAGAGAAAGGATACTTATTATTAATCATCCTTACTCCCTCTTCCAAGAGATATTCCTTGCCGACAATATTGGTATCCTCTTCTATCTCAGCGCGACCCATCATCTCAAAGAAGAACATTATAATAGCTGATACTGATATAATGAAGTTCCTGATGGCAATATCGGTAAATACAGCTTCTATAAAGATTGCCGCAAAATTGAGTGTCAAGACAAAAAATATCATTGTCTTAAACGATCTGCTGAGAAGATGTCTCCTATAAATTGTATATACAAGCGACCACAAAAAATAGAATACGGGAACAATACCGACAATCGGATATAACGGACCCTTAACAAATCCTGCTTCTATAGAATAAGAGAATATGGTATTAAACCATGGCGTCAGAAGAATCACCACAACACATATAGCCAGTGGTAAGTATATGAAAAATTTGTAAATTGCGGATCTTGTCTGCCTCATCTCTACTTCCGCCATAACATATGACAGAAAATAAAATGTCACAACAGTATGAGCCAGGAAGAACAGCATCGCAAAAACTAACGTGGATACATATCCGACTTCATAGCGTACGGAATCACCGCAACATATATCAAAAATAGGCACCAATACAGCTGCTGCCGTTAACTTATACAATATCTTAAAGGTGTCATCCATAATGTGCTTAGTGGACGCCACCAATATAATAAGCACTGCAAAAACTATTAGCGCGGCTATATCAAAGGTAAAATTAAACGCCATAATATCTCCCCAATAATACATTTCTTTTCTCCCCTACACTTTCACTGATTATAACAAATTTATTTACAACGTACAAGATAGACCGACTCATGACACTAATTATCCAACTTAGGTGCCAAGAACTCTTCGGAAACATTGGGCAAATGCCCGGTTGGAGAAGAGTTACTTGGACCTAAGTTGGCAAAGTAATGTACACGTCAGGCTCATGGCGCAGCTACTGCAGCTTAAACTGCATCTTAACCGGGTTATGATCGGTATAAGTAAAGCCCTTATCAAGATTAGTTACCTGCTCGACGGTAATATTGTTAGATACGATAAAGCCATCAATGATATATCGCTGTGTTGTGTCCTTAAGCGCTGTATCATCAAGACGACACGTTGCCGCATTACTTGCAACCGCAAATGAGAAGCCATCGGCAAGATCGGAATTCATAATTGTTCCGGGCTGCCACTTGTTGTTGCTTATTGTATCCTGAGTCAATGGATATGCATCCTTAACAGGCTCAAATGTCTGATTGAAATCACCACCTGCAATTACATAATTGCCTGCCTGATACTCTTTACTAAGTAAGTCCATAAGCTGCTTCGTCTGTGCAATCTTACCTTCGCCGGAATCATATGCCTCGAGATGTAAGTTAACAAGCACAAGATACTTATTGGTTCCGTCAATAGGAATCCTTGTCTCTAAGAGACATCTCTTAAGATTAACCATAGAGATCGGCCAGCTGAATGATATCGGAAGCTGATAACGCTTAGCGGAAGTAACATTGTAATCGGTAAATGTTGCAATGCCGGCATCAACCTTACCCATACCCTTATTAAACGGTACATAGAACACCTTGAAATTAGTAGCAAACATTGATGCCTGATCCTTTAACGCATCCTGATATATCGAAAGCTGATCGGTATAATAGCTTCTCTTGGCATCTCTGTCTACTTCCTGCAGGAAATTGATATTAGCATCCTCTTCCTTAAGTACAGCTGCCATACCGGCTGTATTCTTCTTAACAATTTCTTCGCTCTCGGGTACGACGGTCTGTCCACCGTCAAAGTAGCAATCCTGATCTGAAGATAATGCGCCATAGCCTGTATTATATGTGAGAATCGACATAGTCTCGCCGAGCTTCGCATTAGCCGTCTGCGAATTCTCAACAGTAACATCCTCCACATCTTGCGGCTTATATTCATTAGCAGCATAAATCCCCAAGAATATGCCAATCGCAAGAACACATACACCAAGTATGCATGCAATTACAATAAGAAATTTCTTCATAATAGACCCCCTTTTTATATACGTATTAACGACATTATAACATTATTCCTATAGATGACACAAGGCTATAACCCACCTGTAATGCCTACATTCTGTCCGGTCACGGCATCCGCATTATCAGATAAGAAATATTCTATCATAGGAGCAACCTCTTCGACTCTGATATTACGTCCTAACGGGCTGTTTGCCGCATTCTGTTCTACGATTAGCCTTGGTACATCCTTTAGGAATTTCGTCTCCATCATATCGGGCGATACGGCATTAACCGTTATTCCCTTATCTATGTATTCTACCGAAAGTGACTTCATAAGACCAAGAAGTGCATACTTATATGTAACATATGCCGACTGAAACTTAGCAGGATTACCAATCGTGTTGCTTGTCAGCATAAAAACAATTCGTCCATACTTTGATTTAGACATTGTCGGAATGAGTGACTTAAGTATAAAAAATACAGATCTGACCGATATGTCCCATCCCATATCGAAGGCTTCCCACTCCTCCTTATGAAACTGCTTATTATGTACGGGCGGTGCAGATATATGAACTATATTGTTGGGCAGGATATCGCCTGACAATATATCATTTACCATATGCTCAACCTCTTTAGATATATTAAAATCAGCCTCGAGACATATTACATTGGTCGCTTCGCTAATCTCATCAATCACTGCGCTTAACGAATCATTCATATGACCGTAATGCAGATACATGGTATTATAATCACGATATATTCTCTTAATCAGATTAACTCCCACTTCAGAAGAAGCACCGGTTATCAGTATTGCTTTATTATCTCTTTCCATATGCTACTCCGTCATTACTCCTGCCTTAAGCTTGCCCTTACATACAGTCGTGCCGTCTTGATTCTTAATGGTTACCTTAATAGTTAATTGACCGACTGATTCATGAAGCTCTGTTACCTTCCCCGAAACCAAAAGAACGTCTCCGATATATACGGGCTTAGCAAACTTTACCTCTACACCTTGAATAAGACAATACTTGCCGGGCAAATATACGCCCCCCAGCGTAGAAATAAAAGAAGCCGTCAGCATTCCGTATACCACTCTTGACGGATGATGCATTGCCTTAGCAAAGTCTTCATCATTATGAAGCGGATTAATATCACCTGTTATCTCCGTAAAATGTGACATCATTTCTTCAGTGATTGTTACACTGAAGGCTTCTTCCATGCCAATATATATATCCTCAAATCTGTATTCATTCATATCTTACGCCAGCTTCTCTAATATATTATCAACCATAGCACCGACATCTTTGAAGCTGTTAACCTCTCCCATATTGAACTTTATATTAAATTCATTCTCAACTGCCACAACAAGATTAATGTGCTCTAATGAATCCCAGTCCTCTATATCATCTGCGGTTGTATCTTCATTAACAACAATATCTTCATCATCAAAAACATCTGCAAATACTTTATTTAATTTGTCAAATACTTCTTCTCTTGTCATCTTAATACTCTCCCGATTCAATAGTATAACTATTCAGAACCAATTCGAAAATACTTCGCATTTTCTCATTTTGGTTTTCACCAAATATATTTTTACACAAATACTCTTACTAATGCAAGCATTCGACGGTATTTGTATAAAAATATATATGGTTCTGAATAGTTAATATTCTTCTACCTTAATATATCTATTCTGCTTCTTATAATCTCCTGTTATATTAAGTAACCAAAGCGAATTGCCCTCTTCATCCTCAGATACCTTGTCAAATCCCATGTCGTTATAGAACTCCTTAACCATCTTATTCTTGGCCGTAGGATAGTAATGCCCAACCAAATATTCTATTCCCTTTTTCCTTGCCGCAGCTACAAGTGTATCCAGCATAGCGTATTCCATATCACGCTTTAAGACACGACATGACATAATCCACAAATCAATATCACACACCAACCCATTATCCGATATTATATCAATCGCAACATCCTTATCACTTACCATATGTCCGATTACAACCGTAACTACTCCGTTATCTCCGAACTTATCCGTAAGCTTGCCGTAAAGCGCAATATAATTATTGTCATCTGCTATACTTTCTATCTCTCCCAATGTATACCGTCTTGTTGTCAGATTAAATTGATTACTCTTATTACTAAGCTGAGCGATTCTTGCCATATAAATTGATTTAAACGGTTTAATCTCGGCTTTCATCTCTAAAGATTCCAAATATTCTCCGTAATCGGCAAAGCTTGACTTAAAGTTCGCTCTCTTTGCATTTTCCTTATACATCTTACCGCGGTTTGCATCATCATCCGACAGCGTGGTAGCCTCGAAATAACCATTCCTGTCAATATTAATGATATAGTCCTGCACCTCACCTATCTCAGGCGCACTTACACCCTTAAGTTGTGATGCAACAATATGTCTTTCAGCAGGATTATCATCCACAAACACAAGGCTTTCCGGAAGCAAATTAAGCTTAGCCGCTATCTTATCAAAGTTACTGTCCTTAGGTTCCCAATTAGCCATAATCTCTATAAAATCATCAGGGGTTAGCTCACCATCCGGATGATTAAGACCATTCAACGCATTATCATAATCATTCTTGGAATCAACATTTAATAAAATTCCTAAGTCACAATGCTCCTTAAGGTAGTGCTGGAATTCTAAGTAAACTTGTCCTTCCGATTCCTCCGGTCCTATTACAATATTATCTACACCGTCATCACCGATTACTCCGCCCCATAATGTATTATCAAGATCTAAGACAAAGCCCTTCTTATTCTTGCCGAAAACAGACTTAATAATGTTGGCAACGTTATGAGCTAAGTACGGAATTGCCGGTACAGCCACAGCATACTTATACATATGATAATAAAATGGGTTGCTCCACTCCTTAAGTCCGTAATCTGCCGATATGTAATTAATGTCACAGATATGGAAATTATCATGCGTCCCGGCATACTCATAAAGCTTCATGTTAAGTCTTGTGAGAAAATTAGTCTTACCATGGATATCATATGCATCCCTATTGCCCAGCAATCTGTAGAGCGGCATTTCAAAGTTATTCTGTATAACAGGACAATTATACCTTGATGACAGTGAATCCCATATACCATAGAGCTTATCAGCTTCAGCCCCCAGCAGCTCATCAATGGTGTCCGAATTATCGGACATGCTTGGATAGCGTGTTATATTACGATTACTTGTGCACACATAGATAATATCCGGCTTAAAATCTTCCAATTCCTTATTGGGAAACATCGCATCCTGATAATACATATTATATTCCGATTCATAGAACGAGGGTCTGATGCCTTTATCTAACAGGAACAATTCCATGATAAGCTTAATATTACTTGTGGTATATCCGCCCAGGATAGCAATATTCTTATCAATAAATTCCGTATCCTGCTCTAACAGCCTTCTCTTAAGCTTTTTCTTCTTAGACAATATGTAATTGGCATCAAACGGATATTGTAATTCTTCTAACATACTATTCCTCTTTTGGTAAATGTGTATTCATCTAAAATGCGCCGTAGATAAATGCCGATGAATCATAGCCCATGCCATATACGCCAAATATGATAACAGCAAAAAACAATACTAAAAATATAATCCATCTTACTGCAATATTACAAGAAGCTATCTGCTCTCTTACCGAGCCCTTCTTCCGCAAATTAGATACGATAAGTACAATGATTAATGCAATAAACACTACTATCCAATTGGCTCCATCGATACCCAGCTCAGTTAACGAACCATCAATTAGTATTCCCGGATTAAATGTCTCAAAGCCTCTCTTTAGCATATTAAATCCGTCTGTCATTGATGCCGCCCACGAAAAGGATATACTTACCGAGAAAAGCAAAAATGTCCTGATGCGCTGCCACATTTTCCATATGATAGACTCAGTATTAATATGCAGTAGCTTAATCAACCACTTCCATACCGGCTCTAAAAGCTGTCCGCCGGCTATCATAATGAAAAAGAACAGTCCCGAGCCGAATATAAATGTCAGCGCTCCGCCATGCCAAAAGCCTACGGTAAACCATGTTACAAGCATGGCAATCCATACGGGTATCTTCTTACCCCATTTCTTGCCAAGGCCCTTCTTGGTTTTTTTACCAAGCCTTTGCATACCCTTAGACTTCAGTATAGGATTCATAACATAATCTCTTACCCAATCACCAAGAGTAATATGCCACCTACGCCAATACTCAGATAAGTTCGTTGCAAAAAGCGGCGCATTAAAATTCTCCGGCAGCTTAATTCCCAGTATCTCGGATGCACCGATTACAATATCCATGCATCCCGAAAAGTCCATATACAATTGAATGGTATAACAAATTATTCCGATAAATACATACAATCCGCTGTACTCATCTGCCTTAAGCGCACTTACAAACGGCGCAAGTCTGTCTGCGATAATCAGCTTCTTGAATAATCCCCATAATATACGCTGTGCGCCAAAGCACAAATTCTTGTACTCGAACCTCTTTGCTTCAAATAATTCGCCACTCATATCCTTATATCGCATAATGGGACCGGATGTAAGTGTCGGAAAATACAAAATATACGTTAAAAACTTAAGCGGGTTTTTCTGTACTTCGAAAAGTCCCCACGAGCTATCCAAAAGGTACGATATTAATGTGAGCGTATAATACGAAATACCCAGAGGCGCAATTATTCCCGTTATAAATGCAAGCTGCTTAACACCGAAGATGCCTGTTATCGCGTTACCGATACCGATAAAGAAGTTAACCTCCTTGAATGCAATAAGAACAGCTACGTCAACCAATATGGCAATTACTCTGCATGCATTGATTGCCGCACTCTTACCACCGGTGGCATTCAAGCTGTCTATTATTATTGCCATACAATACGTTATGCCTATGGGAATTAGCGCAATACAAAGTAGCTGCCACGTGGAGCATATAAGCCAAAAAGCGATATTGGCGAGTAATAAAACACACCATCTGAATCGTATCGGAACACAAAAGTATAAGGCAAATACTATGACTATAAAAACAAAAAAATTAAAAGAAACAATGGACATAATATTACTTACCTAACTATTTGCTCTGAAATTATTTGACTCAAATAACTTGTCATCTTACGTGCGCCGGATATATTTGCATGATTGCCGGATGAATTGTCTTCATAGAAATTATAATTAATACTGTTATATAAGCCTGTAATATTATAATCTATGAACCTACAATCATTATCATTACACCACTTAAGAGTTGTATTATGCCTTGCGGCGCTTTCTTCATTAGAGACAGGAGATACCAAAATCAATCTGATGTCCTCCGTCTTACATAATTCATTAATTCTTGACAGGTAATCTGACATCTCCTCATCCATTGCGGTAGTATCCCTATTGTCACTGTCTTCATATGTGCTATACAGCTGATCGTTGGTTTTATTATAATTAATGGGATTATATCCTCTAAGTCCGCTTGGCTCGTAAGCAATATCATGCATTGATAATTCCTGCCACCTATCGTGGAATCTTAATATGGGAAATATGTAATCAATAATATCCTGTGATTCATCTACGCTACAGTTGTATCGAATCATCTCCAGCTTGGGAATTGATAAATGCATATTATCGATTGCCTTCCTAACCGTTCCTTCCGTAAACAGATTGGAATTGTTATCCCTGTTAAGATATAAATAATTGGTGTCTAATACAACAACCTTGGGCTTCTGTGAACGTAGCGCTTCTTTAAGCCAATAATATGATGATGATACATTTTGCATCTCACAGCATAGGTTGTAGCCGATAAGTCCCGTCTCATCCTCCATCTGAATAGGGTCAAATGCGCATGCACCTCTGCTGCTTCCGAGAAAAATTACATCATCTGTATTATCTTCCTGTTCATAAAATTCTCTATACGTACAGGTAGTTGCCCAATCATCTGACAGATAAAACTTGGGAATAAATATCATACCAAGCACTGTCATAATTACAGCAATAATAAATATAAAAATTATTATCTTAAGCGTTCGTCTTAAAGTCATATATTATGCCTTCTTTAATTTACGCGGTATGGCTACAATAAGCTTCTTAATTTGCCTTATCAACCAATTAATTACAAATGTAGCTGCAAATACAATAACAAATGTAACTATGAGCGACATTATTGTTGTTAGGGTTGGATTGTCTCCCCACATACCTGTAATATATTTAAAGTATTCCATTTTATCCAAAAGGCTTACAACAAACGGATGCAACAAATACATGCCATATGAAAAGCCGGCTAAGAAGCATATAAATTTATCCGCCTTTGAATCTCCGTCTCTTTTTACAGAGAAAACAAATATACTGCTGAGCGCAACCAACACCAGCGAAAAAGCAGATGTCCACCAACAGCAATAGAAGGCATTTTCCACACCCATACTGTCACTATACATGTAGTACCATGTACGAAATGCCACGCCTGCAATAACCAATACTCCTGTAATCAACGCAAAAATTTTATTTTCAAATACCTTTTTATGCTTGTAAATAATATGGCCCCAGATAATCAAAACATACGCTGCTGCTACAACCTTTAATCCCGAAAACTCAAGCTCAAGCAGATTATTATATGTTATGTCATTAATAATCCACAAGGTAAGAGTTATTACGATAAACACAATCTGCGGCACCAATGATTTATCAAGCCAATCCACAAAAATCTTAACAAGCGGCAAGAACAGCATAACAAGTACATATGCAATTACGTACCACAGATGCTGTGTCACGGGAAGGCTCGGACTTTGTGCGCTTGCAAGCGGACTGATAAATTCAAAAAATCCCTGAAGACTTATATTGTCCCAAAAGCCTACATCCTCTGATTCATAAAAAAAGTTCTGTGTAACATAGCCGAGTATATAAATCAAAAATGCGGGGAAAACTATTTTTGTAATAACACCCTTCCATTTTTTGACAAAGTCAGAGGATGCAAACAAGAAATATCCCGTTATCATCCAAAAAAAGGCTACACCATCAGACAACAAGCAATACCTGAATGCATGCAAACTATCAGGCTCGTTGATAACATTAACCGCCTGATTACAATGTGTTGCCAAAACAATTATGCAACCTATTAATCTCAATAATTCAACCTGAGAACTTCGCTTATGCTTACTCATTTTAACTCTCCGCTTTGGTCAGAATTGTCTTAACAGCATCAACTGCCTTCTTGATTCCGAATGAAACAGTAACTGATATCGCAACAATAATTATCACGTATAATACCCAATATATTATATTGGTCATTAACTCATACGCAGGCCTGTCACAGACAATATATGTTACCTTGTCAATTGCTCTTATTACAACAAAATGAACCACCATGATATACAATGATATTGAGCCGATTATGCTAAACACTTTGCGTAAGATATTCCATTTACATAATAGCTTAGAAATTGACAGACATCCGTATATACCTAAGAATGCAACTATATGCATATAGGGAAATATATTGCCCATCGCCATATCCAAATCCTGAAATGACGATACAATTCCGACGATAACAAAAGCAATCAATCCGACAATAATATTAAGGAGCTTATCGATTCTTCCGATGTAATTACGAAGGAAATATCCTACCCAGATAAACGGCATCATCTCAAAAGCAATTTGCATATCGGCGGGAAGCTGCGTGTGGCTTGCAATTAACGGATAGCCCGGTACGGTTAGCGCAATTATTAAAATTAGCTGCACTATTATCTTAAATGCAAAATTGGTCTTAGCCTCTATTAATCTGCTTAATGCAACAATAAATCCGAAAATAATCATTGCCATCGCAAGTGTGCGAAGGAACCATACGGGGCCTGCAAGAAATTCATCACTTACACCAAACATTGCATAACAAATTCTTACAAGCATATCCTTAAGGCTATAATCCATTGTCCCTTCAGGCTGCATTCCGATAAGCGATATCACATTATGCAATAATACAAATATACTTATAATTATAAAATACGGCAGCCACAGCCCTTTAAGCTTATTCTTAAGATTAAGCCACGCATCGTCGCCGTATTTACTTTCGGAATACAAATAACCGGACACGAAGAAAAAGAGCTGTATGTGAAACATATACACATAATTAGCTACAGGGTCCATGCATGAATGACCGATAATAATCGCAATCATACCAACACCCTTAACAATATTCCAATAATCTCTCTCCGGCTTGTATTGTACTACTTCACTACTCATCTTTTTCTCGCTTGTTAGCTCTAATAACAAAATATAATATTACTGCTACAAAGCCTATTAATGAAATAATTAACGCCAATGTCCAATGCCAATAACCCACACTGATGTCTACGCTTCCTGTCCAGTTGCCGGGCAGCTCAAGACGCATATTGTTATTGTCTGCGTTACTTATTGTAAGAACATTACCGTCACTGTCCTTCGCCAGATATCCATAATAATTCTGTACCGGCAATACTATGCTTGCATCCGACTCAGTTACCACATCCATATGTATTGATG